>DAIQNC010000097.1:0-9415 GCA_036788655.1 Ktedonobacteraceae bacterium | reverse complement strand
GTTACGTCAACAAAGTGAAAAGGAGGTGGGCCTATGACCACTCCGGCAACTTCCATGTCAAGCACTCGGAATGCACAAACACAGTATGCCATCGACATCGATCATCTACAAAAATCCTATGGCTCCATTCAAGCGGTCAAAGGCATTTCGCTACAGGTCGAGCAGGGTGAAATCTTTGGCTTCCTCGGCCCCAACGGTGCAGGTAAAACCACGACCATTCGCTGTATGCTTGATGTGATTCGTCCCACATCAGGAAGCATTCACGTTCTCGGCCTCGATGCACAAAGCGACAAACAGGCACTACATCAGCACATCGGTTATCTCCCCGGAGACGTGCGCTTACCGGGAGATATGACCGGACGGCAGATTATCGACTACTTTTCGCGCTTACAAGGACTTGAGCCTGTACTACTTGCAGACCTTGTGTCGCGTTTCGATGTCGAGATGAAGCGACCACTCAAAGGCTACTCGAAGGGGATGCGTCAGAAAATTGGCATCGTGCTGGCATTCATGTGCGACCCCGATGTTCTCATTCTCGACGAGCCGACTTCTGGCCTCGACCCGCTCTTGCAACGCACCTTCAACGACTTCCTCTTAGAGGAACAGGCACGTGGCAAAACCATTTTCATGAGTTCGCACATTATGAGTGACGTTGAAAAAATTTGTCAGCGTGTTGCAGTCATTCGGCGCGGCGAATTGATAACCGTTGAAGCAGTCGAGACGCTACGCCAGAAAGCAGGGCAGCGCGTCATCGTTGAATTCGGCGATAATGCGAGCGTTGATGCCAACACGCGCATACAGGAACTTTCACATATTCCCGGTGTCAGCAGCGTTACACGTAACAATACTAGCTATCACTTCAACATCAGTGGCACGATGGATCCGCTTATCAAGGCACTGAGCCAGTATGAAGTGATACGGCTCCAGGTTGAGGAAGCTCCACTGGAAGAAGTATTCTTGAAATTTTATGAAGATGTGTCTCCTGTACCAGCAAGTACACCTGCAACGCTTCAATAAAGGAGTACGTCAATGGCATCGACAACCACAGTTTCATCACTTAAAAATATACCGATTCCGAAGAAACGTTCACAGGGACTTACCATCACAAATCTTGCATTGTGGAACTCGAAAACGCTGCTGAGTGCTGGCATCTTTTATGCCATGTTCATCGCGCTCGTCGTTGGTTTGCTGTATCCTGCGATCAAGAGTTTGAACTTCAACTCGTACCTCACATCGAATGCTGTAGCAAGCCTCGTCGGAGTAAAATTGAAAGACGCTTCGACCTTCTCAGCATTGATGTCGATAGAACTGTACGGTTCATTTTATGGTCTCATCTTCGGCGGCATTCTTGCCTATATCGGGGGAAGTTTACTACCAACCACATATGAGAATGGTACGCTTGATCTGATGCTGGCGCGTCCGGTGAGCCGTACACGTTGCTACATAGAGATGTGGTTCAGTACACTGCTCGGAGCCTTCATCGTGAGCGCATTAACCGTTGTCGCCGTCTGGTTGAGTACGCTCTTCGTCAAAAATGCCAATGTTGACTGGAATTGGCTCATCATAGCGCAGTCCATCGCGCTTGCTTTCCTCTGGTTCTCAGCGTCGGTAGGAATGCTCTTCGGCTCATTTCTAAACAGTAGTCGAGCAGCAGGTGGGGCGGCAGTAGGTATCATCTTCCTGGGCTACCTGATGAACACGCTCGGTGGCCTCTCCGACAAGCTCAACTGGATGCTCAAGGCAGAACCGTTCTACTACATGCAATCGGCACAGGCATTCGCCGAACACGACTTCACGCACTGGTATCCATGGATACTGGTTGGTGCTGGCCTTGTCTGCGGTATCGTTGGCCTGTTCATCTTCAATCGCCGCGACCTGCCCACGACATAACCTTCTGTAGGGAGCTTCATGTATGACACCCTCGTCCCCACATACGCAACGTTTGTTAGTTCTAATGAACGTGTTGTAATGGAGAACGAGGGTGTCATACATGAAGCCCCCTACAGATTACTTGTTGGTTGTGGGATTTGCGGATAGAGCGGCGAGCATGGACTCATCGACGAGCGAGCCGTTGATGGTGACGCTACCATTCGTCTGCTTCGATGCGAAGGTGAGCGTACTGTAGGTTACAGTCACTTTGACTTCGCGTCCACGCATTCCAACGCGCACACTTGCATCCTCAACTGCTTTCTTGATGCGTTGCGCCACCAGTTCCGCGCCATGCTGTTCCGCACGAATAACTGCCGTCATGATACCAGGGCCATTTGCAGTGAGCTTATCTTCTTTGCGAAGAAGCGTTTTCAGGTAGGGCTGGAGCTTACGTGCCGCCTCGGTTGCCTCACGATCCTCGCGCTCACGCTGAATATCGTTGCCCTTCGCACCCGCAAGAACGAGACGGAAGACGATGACGCTTTGTGCGTTACAGATGCGACGCATTTTGCGCTGTCCGGCTTCGAGGTCTTTTGTCGAGTCCACCATCTCCCTGCATTCGTGCATAGCCTTCAAGGAACATTGTTCCCATCGTCCACATCGCTTGCTTCGGGCTACTCATTGTGAAATCACGGCACACAACGAGTTCACGGAGAATAGGAGAAGCCTTCATAGTAGAAGCTTCGTAATTCTGCTGTGCGCGTACCTTGAGATGCCCGGCATAAATGCGACGGCGTTGCTTCAAAAAGTCGCGGATCGTCATCGGCCCTTTATTGTAAACAACACAATCCGGTCTGTAGAGCAGCTTGTAGCCAAGTTGTGAGATGAGTGCCTGAATTGAGATTTCATCAACGGCACTATTCGTTGGAATATCTGTAATCACATTACGAAATGCAATCACCTCACCCAGCTTCGCATGGGAACGCGCAATGCGGTCATGCAGACGCCAGAGCAAATGTACGGAGTGACCCATAAACGTTGTAGGGTCGTTGACAGGGACAGGACGCCCACCAGTCATACCTATTTTCGGGTCTAAAAACGGAGAGCAGAGATGCTCAATTGCGGACTCCTCTGGAATGACATCCGCGCCAACGAGAACGGCAACCTCACTTGTCGCCTTTTTGAAAAAGAGGTTAATCGCAGATGCTTTCCCTTCACGTTTCTCCTGCACATACAGATGAACTCGTGGCTCCTGGAGTGCGATTTCCGCGACAATCGGAACGGTACGGTCAGTACAACCGCTTGCAACAACAATCACCTCTTCGACACGAATCGAAGGTCCTTCTTGCCTGAGAACCGCACCAACGGTGCGAGCAATATTCGCCTCTTCATTATATGCCATAATACCAATACTACACCCGACACGCCCATCACTCTCCACATCACGTTTCATTGCTTCTTTTATCTGTATTGAGTCCTGTATACCATCCACGTTCGCAGTGATATCCACGTCACTTGCAATGTCTACATTCGTTGCCATGAAAGGCGTCTCCTTCATAGGGCGTTATGGAACCGTTATTGCAATGCCACTCTATTGAATGGGAATACGCACATAAAGCCACTTTTTCGTATGGTGTTATTTTGCTTTCACATAGTTCTATATAAAACAAAGAACTGTTTAGCTACTGGTAGTAGCGTATCATTGAACCTACTTGAAGCAAGATAAGAATGAGTTAAGATACGGTTACGAATATATCAATATTGTTGTGAAACGACAAGAAGCATAGTACCTGTGGTTAATTACCTATCTTCAAGGCATGGTCTTTCACCGAAGTTCTCATGAGGATTCGTATGGCATGCAAGCAAGCACATAAATGTGCTTATTCAATCGTCAATGTAGGTTCTTTATCTTGCGGAGTGCTGTAGAGATGCAATGAATTACACCTCTACAGCACTCCGCAGGATGGGAACCCTCAAAGTAGTGCTTGTTGTAGTGCTTGTTGACAGCAAAGAAATAGATAGCTATACTCGACAAAAACAGAAAGAGCATCTTATGCGCGTTCAAGAACATTTGAAATTATCATCGGCTGCGGCAGTGCTGGCATTGCCCTTGCTCAAAAAAGATATCTGGATTCCTTTTGCTTCGAGCATTCTCATAGACGTTGACCACTACCTCGGCTATGCGGTCGCACACCGTTCGTTCAATTTGAAAGCAGCTTTGCGCTACTATGGACAGGCCGACCCACCACCGTTACCACAGGGACGGATTTTTCATCATCCGCTCGTGTTGGGAGCATTATTGCTTCTAGCAATACGCCTACGTTCGCGGGTACTCGCCCTTATCTTTACAGGTCTGGTCTTTCACGTGAGCCTGGACATTCTTCATGGCTCTCAGATGAGCCACCTGAAAAGTTCATTGAGCAAACAGGCAAACAATATATGCTCAGAATGTGGACAACAATTCGACGCCCTGCAACTGCATACCGTGCATTTCGCTAGCAACCTGCTCGAACGTTATGACCCGAAACACTTCATCGTGCTATGCCCTACATGTCATGAACAAGCTCACGCTGTAGAGGTGTAATTATGGGCTTTAAGAAATGAAACCAGCAGTAACGCTCCCTGCAACGTCAGAGCCATCTGCTCTACCACACGTCGGGCGCGAATCTCGACCTCTGCAAGGTTGGAAAGTTCACGCTTGAGTTGCGCTATCGCGGCGTCGAGACGCGCATCCATTCCTTGAGCGCGTGTCACCTCAGCGAAAAATGAATCTGTCTCTGCCGGAAAATTTCTCTCGACGAGTTCGTGTATCTATGGTATAATCGCGTTGAGTTTTTCAGCGTTATTAGTCAGAAAAAGAGGACATTCTTTGTTTACAGCATATCTTCCAGCACTGAGAATCATTCAAATCATTCTGTGTGTTGCCGTCATTGTTTTTGTTCTGCTCCAGGCGAGAAGTGCAGGTCTCGGTAGTGCCTTCGGTGGCATGGGTACAAGCACCGTCTTCAAGACAAGACGTGGTGTCGAGCGTCTCATCTTCAACGCAACCATTGTCTTTATCGTGTTGTTCTGTCTCGTCTCTATCTTTATTGCGGCAATTCACTAAGACTTTTCACACAGGAGCAAGCGTGGAAAAGCACTCACGCATAGAATGTTCGGTCAGTCGATGTCTGCTCTTTCTATGCGTTCTATCTCTATGTCTTTCAAGCTGTGCATTTCCATTTAGCAATCAAGGCACAGCGTCATCACACTTTGTCACGCAACAGGCTCCGCCATCGCGCCTGACCTACACTGCCATCGGAGCCTCGGATACCTTCGGCATCGGCACCGATGATCCACAATCCGAAAGTTGGCCCGCTGACCTTGCTAGCAAGATGGGCAATGGCGTTCGTCTTGTCAATCTGGGTGTTCCCAGTATAGATGCACATGCTGCGCTCAACGTCGAGGTTCCTGTTGCCATCGACAGTCATCCCAACATCATCACCATCTGGCTCGCGGTCAATGATATAGCCGATAACGTCCCCGTTGCCAACTATCAACATGACCTCGACCTTGTGCTAACACGGTTACAGGCAGGTGCGCCTCATGCGACCATCCTTGTCGCCAATGTGCCAGACCTGACCTATCTTCCACATTTTCAAAGCTATGACCCGAATGCACTTCACGCGCTCATAGCATCGTATAACACTGTAATCTCAACCGTTGTAGCACATCATCATGTATTACTCGTCGATCTCATTTCGCGTTGGCAGCAGCTCGCCACTCACCCTGAATATATCAGTGACGATGGCTTCCATCCAAACGCGCTAGGATACACCGTTCTGGCAGGTATCTTTTATCAGGTTCTACAGGAAAACGGCGTCACAACATGACTCAATTCTTTGGCATTCCAATAAATACGCTCACTCTCGTACTCGTCGTCATCACCGCAATCATCGTTGTCGGTGTCGTCCTGCTGGCCCTGACGAATAAGCTATTTTTCAAAATCGGTGTGCGAAATATTCCACGCCGCCGCACACAGATGGTATTGATCGTTTTCGCCCTCATGCTCTCGACAACGCTACTCTCTAGCGTACTGGCAACGGGCGATGTGATTACCGCCGCCGTACAGAGTGTCGCCGTCTATAACTATGGCAACATTGACGAAATCATCGAGGGTGGCAATGGGCCACTGCACAAATATAGCGATGGCGTCTACTATGTACTGAATCAGAGAGCCAAACATAGCACAGATATCGCCGCAGTTGGTGCGGCTCTGCGTGAACTTAACCTGCTCGTCGCCGACCAGACATCGCGGCAAGTACGTTCAAGCGTCACAGGGCTTGGTATCATTCCTGGAAGCGAGCAGGGCTTTGGCGGTATGCAGAGCTTGACCGGAAATCGTCATCTTGCCATCTCTAGCCTTGCAACCAATCAAGTATATCTGAATCAGACCGCCGCGACATTGCTGAATGCCCACGCTGGCGATACACTCTACCTCTACTCGCAAAGCTGGCCTGGACAACGCTACACTATGCACGTCATTGATATCGTGCAAAACGGCGGACTTGTCGGTGATACGCCCTTCCTGCTGACACCTATTCAAACATTTCGTGCCATTGAGCATGACGAGGATGCCATCAATCAGGTGTTCGTCGAAAATCGTGGTGGTGGTGGCGTCAGTGGTCTCAGCCTTACCGATCAGGTGACACAGGAGATTAACCATTCTATTTTCGGCAACGTGCATGTTATTCAGGTGAAACAGCAAGGTGTCCAGGATTCACAACAGGCTGAAGACATTTTCTCGCGTATCTTTGCCCTTTTTAGCCTCTTTGCCCTGGCAATCGGTCTCCTGCTGATTTTCCTTATCTTCATTCTACTTTCGGCAGAGCGACGTGCAGAGATGGGCATGGCACGTGCTATCGGTGTGCAGCGTCGGCATCTCATTCTCATGTTTCTATTCGAGGGAGCCGTCTACGACCTGCTCTCATCTTTTATAGGGCTAGCGTTCGGCGTCGGCATCGGAGCCTTGCTGGTCTACTTTCTGGGGCCAATTCTGCAACGCTTCAATTTTCCGCTCAAACTCAGTTTTCAGCCGCGTAGCCTTCTCATCGCGTACTGTCTGGGAGTTATCTTCACCTTCTGCTCCGTCATCATCTCATCGTGGCTTGTCAGTCGTATGACAGTAGTTGAAGCCATGCGCGACCTGCCAGAGCCATCAGGCCAGCCACTGACCATTGGCGAATCAGGTGTTCGCTTTCTGCAACTCTGTGGGCAACTTGGCAATGCACTCTTTCACCAGCCACGTACACATGCTCGCCGCATTCGTCGCATAGCCTTCGAGCATATCCCCGACGTGCTGCTTGATGTCGTGCGCTCGCTCATCATGATGGGCTTCGTTCCGCTTCTGCTCGGCTACTGGCTCATTCAATACGGCTTAGAACAAAGCTTGATTATTCCATTCTCGCTTGGCCTGACGCTCCTCGTCGTTGGCGCAGGTCTTCTTCTGAAAGCGATTATCAATCAGCTTCTCTTATTTCAATGGTCAGCACGACATCCAGGCTCTCCACAGCCGAGTACACGCGAACTTCCATCTGCACGTGTGACGCAACGAGTTATCTACACGCTGATGGGCGTTGCTATTGCTGCCTACTGGGGTTTACCGTTCGATGCACTGGCACGGCTTGGTTTGCCACGCTTTCAAGGGGGTATAGAGGTCTTTTTCGTGGCAGGTGCGATGATGGTTATAGGAACCGTGTGGGCAATTGTCGTCAACGCCGAACTGATTGTCGGTCCTCTGCTTGCACTCTTCGCACACCTACCTGCTATCTTTGCAACGGCGAAACTCGCTTCGGCCTATCCTCTCAATCGTCGCTTACGAACAGGTCTGAGCGTGATTATGTTCTGCCTGGTTGTCTTCGCTATGACGATCATGGCGGTTATTACCAACGCAATACAAAACACATACGCCAATATCAACACGCAGACAGGCGGCTACGATATCCAGGCAACCGCTTACTTCCAGACATTACCGGATACACCCGATGCTTTACGTGCTACTCTAGCACAACATGGTATCAATCCTAATGATTTCTCATCCATCGGCATCAATAACACGACAGTAGGCGGCATCATTCAATTGAGTGCTACAAAGCCACGCTGGTCTATCTATCCCGTCGATGTCGTAAGCGGCGGTTTCTTGCAAGGATACGGTATTCATCTTGTAGGGCGAGCAAATGGCTTTTCCAGTGATGCTGCCGTCTGGCAAGCACTGCAAACGCATTCCAATTATGCCCTTATCGACAGTAGCGCATTGCAATATAATCCAAATGTCGTCAGCAACTCGCCCATCTATGACCCATCATCACCATCGGCAAACGCGGCTGGCGCACCTGCCACACCGCCCGGCTTCGATGCCAGCTATACCTTCGCAATGGATGGTATTTACCAGGGAGCAACGAATTTTCCTGCTGTTCCTGTATGGCTTACCGGACTACAAATGAGTCAAGCTTCAAAATTCACCATTATCGGCATTGTCGATAACAGCGATAGTTCGCACTTTGGCCTGTACATTCCTCATACAGCCTACAGCGATAGTAGCGTACCCATTCAAGTAACGCCTACGACCACTAACACGCAGACCTACTACTTCAAGGTCGCGCCAGGACAGGACAAACGCGCACTCTCGCTTGCGCTCGGTTCAGCCTTTCTCGATCAGGGGCTGGAAACTACTGTGCTAGAAGATGCCATCTGGTCAGTGCGTGGGCCGCGCATCCTGTTGAGTGATGTACTGCTTGGCGTTGTTGGTCTCACACTGTTACTTGGTATAGCGGCACTGGCAATCACAGGAACGAGAGCCGTTGTTGAGCGACGCCAGCAGATAGGAATGCTACGCGCTCTCGGTTGCCAGCGCAGAATGATTCAAGGCTCATTTCTGCTAGAATCATTTCTGGTAGGAGCTATTGGGAGTATCCTGGGGGTGCTACTGGGGCTACTTTTAGCAAATAACATCTTCGCCGCAAACTTTTTCGAGCAATACCAGACAGGTCTTGTCTTTAGTGTGCCGTGGAACCAGTTAAGCCTCATCGTCGGAGTCGCGCTCCTGGCATCTTTCCTCGGTGCAGTGCTGCCCGCGCTACAAGCTGGTAAAGTAACACCTGCCGAAGCCCTGCGATATCAGTAACCCTATTCGTAATAAGTTGGACATTCGTAGTGTTGTTACCAGGGTGTAATAAATGAGACCCGTACACTGTGGTAGTGAGCATCTCATATGGTAACGAGCCAATTACTACCGTGTACGGGTCTCATTTATTACACCCTGGTAACAACACGACAAACGTAAAGAGGCCTGTCACACAATTTCTTGTGACAGTCCTCTTTACGTTTGCACACTCTGAATAGTATTGATTACCTCAATTTTGCCGAACGCCTGAGACGAGACGACCCGACATTGAAACACATCACCCGAAGATACTGCTTCTGCTCACGTCCTCAGACGGAGGTGAGAAGAATGAACAAGCCGTTCGAGTATTAGGGCCACTTCACTCACCTGTTACCAGGCGTACAT
>DAIQNC010000096.1:6840-9417 GCA_036788655.1 Ktedonobacteraceae bacterium | reverse complement strand
ACAAACCGATGAGTACCTGGTCAAGCACCAGATTCATCGTCGCAAAGCCTGTACCAACCGCGAAAAGTGCAACCGATGAAAAGCCTGTTCGCAGAGGCAACAGGTTGACCGAGAGCGAAGGCATGATGAGGGCGTAGCACAGACCAATACAGCCACCGACCGCTCCGACAATGAGTAGAGCTGCCGTGATAAGCGAGACCTCATGTCCTGGTTGGCGCGGCAACTCTCGAATCAATAGCGTTCCCAGACCGAGCATACACAGCGTTCCGAGCAGCGTCATCGCCGAAATAGCAGCAGAGGCAAAACCGACCGCATCCGGTGAGAACTGCCGCGCCGCCACCCACCAGTAGGCATAGCCCAATCCAGCCTTGACACCGAACGTAGCAACCAGTGAACCTGCGTTGAATAGCATCACGCTATTCGCCTGTATCCACTTAGACAGAGATGTTTGCACCGTACCGACTTTCTATAAACCCGTCTGTCTGTACGCTATCTACAGTATTTGCACTATGTATACCATCTACACATTGAGCGACTGTTTCAGACAACGTTTGAATGTGATCCGTTCTGCATCCTATATGTGAGCCGGGAACGACATGGAGCCGTGTCCCCTCTTCCTGAGCCGCTTTACGTCGCCATATACAGTGAAAAGATTCTTCACGCGCCCAGATTAACTCGATATCGCCGGAATACGCAGGATAGTCATATTCAGTGATAGTCCAGTCGAGAATGGCGTTATCGTCCTGTAAAAGCGCATATGTTGTTGGTTTGAGCGTAAAGATGCTAGGCTCGATATGACGAAACCCTTTGAGCTTCCCCGTTTTTCGTTCGCCCCGTAGATATTTATAGACGTGTCGGAAGCGAAAGAAATATTCTAGCTCTTGCTCTTTACTCCATGTCAGCAATGTACTGAGACCTTTGATGACGCGATGAGCCAGTGTGTGCAAACGTGTAGGGTACGCAGGTACAACCAGCACAAGGCGTTCGATCTCTTCGCCCTGCATCACAAGCTGTCGTGCCATTTCATACGCAATCAATCCTCCGTTGCAGAAGCCGCCAAGCAGGTATGGCCCCTGCGGTTGCACAGCACGTATCGCCTGAATATGAGCCGTTGCCATCTCCTCTATTGAGGGAGCCACCTGTAAGCCTGTGAAATCGTAGGGTGGCAGGGCGTAAAATGGTTGGTCTGGCCCCAGCCGTTTCGACAACTGAAAGCAGTAGAAGGCGTCGCTATCCCACGCACCATGCAGGTAGAAGAAAGGTGACTTCGAGCCAGCCGCCTGTACCGGAACGAGCGGAATACGTGAACTCTTCTCTTCCTCGGTCTGCATCGCAAGCACCAACTGCTCGATAGTTGGTGCGGCAAACAGAGTTGCCAGCGAAATGCGCTTGCCTGACTCCTGCTCAATACGCTCTACCAGTTTCGCGGCAAGTAGCGAGTGTCCACCAATATGAAAGAAGTTGTCGTGTACCCCGATTGGGCGTACATCCAGCAGTTCTTCCCAGATGTGCTGAAGCTGAAGTTGACCAAGCGTTGTTGGAGCGACAAAAGGCTTATCCACTAACTGCCGTGCGGTTTCCGGTGCGGGCAATGCAAGACGATCTACCTTGCCATTGGGCGTCTGTGGTAAGGCATCAAGTTCCACGAAAGCGGAAGGCATCATGTAGTCGGGCAATGCTTTTTGCACAAGTTCACGCAATTCAGTACCCGTTGTGTTATCTGTCGTGTCCTGCTTTTCGCGTAGAACCACATAGGCAACAAGCTGTTTATCGCCTGCCCCATTGTCACGTGCCACAACCACGCACTGTCGTACCTGGAGATGGAAAACCAGTTGAGCTTCGATCTCACCGAGTTCAATACGAAAGCCACGTATTTTCACCTGAGAATCGATGCGTCCCAGACACTGAATCCTACCATCAGGAAGATAGCGGGCAAGATCGCCTGTCTTATAGAGACGAGCGTGTGCGTCCCTCTCAAACGGGTGCTGAATAAACTTCTCAGAGGTCAGTTCCGGGCGATGTAAATAACCACGAGCCAGACCATCGCCCCCGATGTATAGTTCTCCGGCAACACCAATAGGAACGGGTTGTAAATGCTCATCAAGAATATACATAGTCGTGTTGGCGATAGGACGACCAATAGGTATTACCGTATCCGTCTGCTCAATTCTACAGCCCGATGAGTAAATGGTTGTCTCAGTAGGGCCGTACAAATTCCAGACAGAAGCTGCTCTGGCGAGTAGCTGTCGCGCTAACGATAATGAAAGTGCTTCGCCCCCGGTGAGTACCTTCAATCGGGAACTGCCTTGCCACCCTGCTGCCAGTAACATCTGCCATGTGACAGGAGTTGCCTGCATGACGGTCACATCTGAACGATTCAACACATCGAGCAGTGCCGCGCCATTTTTTACAACATCCTGGCTTGCTATGATGACTGATGCACCAACGATCAACGGTAAAAAGAGTTCGAGTGCCGCAATGTCAAAAGAGAAGGTCGTGATTGCCAGCAATCTATCCTCTGCCGTCAACCCTGGTTGATGACGCATAGAGAGTAACAGGTTGACCAGACTCCCCTGG
>DAIQNC010000096.1:0-6805 GCA_036788655.1 Ktedonobacteraceae bacterium | reverse complement strand
CGTTGCCAGCACTCGTTATATGCATTAGATTTGCGTCGTTCTGCTGTGCTAGAAGCGATGCATCGGTATCCATACACACGACGTGTGCTTGATGAGCAGGAAGACGCTCAAGCAGGTGCTGTTGCGTGATGAGTACGGGAACCTGTGAATCAGAGAGCATAAAGGCAATGCGTTCAGCAGGGTAAGCAGGGTCGAGCGGCACATATGCGCCTCCTGCCTTGAGAATGCCCAGCAGTGCCACGACCAGTTCTAAAGACCGCTCTATACACACTCCTACGAGTACCTCTGGCCCTACACCTAGCTGCCGTAAATAACATGCTAACTGATTCGCTCGCGCATTCAATTCTCGATAGGTGAACTGCGTGTTCTCGTACATCAATGCAACTGCATCAGGGGTACGCGCAACTTGCTCCTCTATCAGTTGTGGAAGGCTCACATTTTCTGAATAGGGCATTGTTGTAGCGTTCCATTCCACCAGAATCTGCGCTCTCTCTGTATCTGTTAGATGGGGTAGCTGTGCTTCGCCCTGTGCGGAATAATCGTATACCGACGTTTCGATACGTGTATCTTCCGAAAATCTGGTTGTATATAGCATACAAATGTTTCCATTCATAAATGAATTGCTCAAAACAAGCACCGCTTCTCAATGGGTCTGAAATAATATAATGCACCACCACACGCTACGACACGATACACAACAACCAAGCATAATACAGTATGTATATATCTATGTACTTCCCCGTTACATTCCCGTCGTATCTCACGTTACACGTATCAAGAGTGCCATGTCAAGAAATTAGTACCTTCTTTCCTCAGAAAGATACCATTGATACGTTCGTCTGATACGATAGTATCTCGCACTCGTCGAGTTCTCAATCGTCTAGTTGTGCCTCTTCATGCAATCGTTTGATATCTATTGCAAGCCCGGCGACTAACATATAGACGCGGTTTGCGCTCCATGCAAGTCGTTGATTGACGATGCCAAGCGTGTCACGATAGACGCGACCCAGCGCGTAGGCCGGAACGATACCCAGTCCCACCTCGTTCGAGACAACAAGCAGTGTCTTCCCTTCTGGCAGCTTTGCAACAATAGCGAGTAATCGCTCGATATCGACAAGAGCGGCCTGTGTAAATGCGTTCTGAAATGCGATGCTCTCCACATCGTCATCCGTCTTCATGTTTCCCATGAAATTGCCAAGCCAGAGCGTGATGCAATCCAGTAACAGCACATCAGCCTTTTCGCTGGCACGCAAGACGGCTCCTGCAATGTCTAACGGCTCTTCAATCGTCAACCAGTGAGCCGGACGCGATGCTTGATGACGTGCAATTCTGTCACGCATCTCATCATCGCTCGCCGTTGCGGTTGCTATATATACGACACTGCGTCCACTTGTGGCGGCTAATCGTTCCGCAAAGGTACTTTTTCCGCTCCTGGCCCCACCCAGAATCAGCACAAGACGTGGCGTGTGCGAATGGCTATCGGGATTACTGAGAGTATCAGACATATTTTCCCAACTTCCAGAGCCTGTGCTTTATCTGAAAACCGACAGCTTCATAGGCCGCCCGTGCCGGGCCGCGATCATCTTCCGTCTCGACATAGATATGCTGCGCTCCCCGTTGCTGGAAACGACGAAACATATCAAACAGCAGAGCGCGAGCCAACCCCATATGATGAAACGCTGGCAGTACACCTATCGGCTCGATCTGCCCCACATGCCGTTGCTCATCGAACCATGCTACACAGAAACCTGCCAGTGTTCCATCTGGCGCAACCACTACTCTATCAAAATCGGATGCATGGCGCGGAGCGAACAGGGTACGAGTGCGCCAATCTGCGGTCATTGATGTACTCTCGAACGCGGCACGATGCAGAACGGTATATGCCTCAGCCTCGTCGTTGCGGAGAGAACGGAATGTGAACCCGTCTGGTAACGTTGATTCTGGCAATACATCTCTAAGTGAACGTTCCAGGAACACGTAGGGCGTCTCATATTCGATAGTGAACCCGTGCCGTGCCAGCAGTGCTTTACGCTCAACATCATCGTCTCGGTACTCAACCCAGCACGGCATGGTATAGCCGTTCTCTCGACTCACCTCTTGAAAATGCTGCTGAATCCACGCGAACAACTGAGGCTCAATCTCCTCTTGCAAGGGACTCTGTAGCATAACGAAATCGAACACAGCCCAGTAGGGTTGCCATGCCGCGAATGCCAGTAGCTCGCCTTGCGTATTCTCTCGCTCATCCTGCCACACCATAATATCGCGTCCCGTCTGCGACATAGGGGATGCGAAACGCCAGGGAAAATCCAGAAGATGTGGAGTTTTTACGGGAGCGGTACGCATCAAGACATCAATACGTGCAACGTCTGTCTCACTCACATATGGACGCATCGTAATCGTCATCGCAGTGCCATGCCTTTCCTCATACAATACTACCTGGCAGAATATTTCGTATCGCTATAATGGTAACGGTCTATACGGTAGCTTGATAACCGATATAGTACCATGCAATAATACATATCCACAAGGAATAGAGGCTTATAAAGCAATTGTGAAGATTCGTGGTGGGGAAAGGATGTGGTGGGGAAAGGGTGTAATGAATTAGCCCCGTACATTGCAGGGTTATTGGAACGCGAGATAATGAAGAACGTTCCATATCGAACACGTTCGGAGCAATACTGGCATGTACGGGTCTAATTCATTACACCCTGTCACCTTCATAGTAGGCATTGTCGTGTTCATAATGTGTAATATATGAAATTTACAGGTATCCATGTAGTATCGTGATGATACAGACGATATAGAGCTATAGAAAGAGAGAAACTCATGTTATCAGGTGGATTCTGGCTTTTTGCTGCAATCTGCATAGTCATCGTCGTGGCCCTGGTGATTATCTTCGCCATTGGTCTGTCACGTGCCTCGAATGTACGCAATAAAGCAAGTCAGGTGAATGAACCAAACATCCCACGAGACCCGACAGAAAGCAAGGCCGCGAGTGGTCTTGTAGATAATGGGGCAGGCGGTGGCAATTATAGTCGTAGCGTTCCCTACAAACAGGATGTCCATGAAGGCCAGGGCGATAGCTTCACAACCCGTAATCGCTCATAACTCTGTAGGGGCGTTATCGAATAATGCCCCTACGAGCATGTTCAACCAGAAACACGATACCATGACCAGAACTCTTCATAGCAAATTGGCTTATTTGCTCTCGTTGCCAATCGCGCTCCTGCTCCTCTTTGCAATGGCATCAAGCGTATTCGCCAACACGGTACATATCTCCGATCAGGCCAGTGTTTTGAATACCAGCCAGGTGCAGAGTGCAGCATCCAATCTCAACTACCCCGTCAACATCTACACCACAAATACGTTCAGTGGCACAGAGACTGCCTTTGACCAGCAGACAGAAGCGAAGATTACGTCGAAGAATTTGATTGTTATCGCCATTGATACGGTACATCGCCATCTGAGAATCGCAGGTGGCCCCAACGTACCGCTACGAGCCTATCAATATGACGATGCCGTCAGCGCATTCAAAACGAATTTCAATACGGGGGCAGGCTATACCAGCGCAACCATTGCCGCCCTGCAATCGTTAGAAAACTCACTTGCATCCTCGAATGGCAATGCTCCGACAAGTGCGAACGCTGGCTTCGGCTGGCTTCCCTATGCTCCTTTCTGCTGTATTGGTCTATTCGTCCTTGCCGGGCTTGCACTATTCGGCATCGTAAGAAGCCGCAGAAGACGTTTCATACAGGGTTCTGTTGCGCCCATGCAATCTGTGAACCCTCCCTATAATCAACCCCCATATCCTCCCTATGGCACTTACAATCAAGGCCCTTACTACGGCCCCGGTTATCCTGGCGGCTACAATCAAGGCGGCATTGGCCCATGGGGTGCAGGTGGCCTCGGAGCGGCTGCTGGCGGACTTGTTGGCTACGAGCTTGGCAAAGAAGCTGGCGAACGCGAGGAACGGGACGATCAGGGCTTCGGCAACTACGGTAACGATGGCAACAATGGCAACTTTGATAACGGCGGTAATGATTTCGGTGCTGGTGCAAGTGGCGACTTCGGCAATGGCGGCAACGACTTCGGAGGAGGAGGCGGTGGAGACTTTGGCGGTGGCGCAAGTGGCGATTTCGGTGGTGGTGGCGGAGGTGGTGATACAGGAGGAAGCGGAAGTTTTTAACGGTGCAGGGCGCAGAATAATGAACATTTACATATTATTATGAACATTGTGGAGTGGCGAAGGGGTGTAATGAATTATGGCCCGTACATGGTCGAGTCCTCTCCAACATTTGTGGATGGGAATGGGGTGTAATGAATTATGCCCGTACAGTATCACGTTGTGGCGAGATTTGTGATGGGGAAAAGAAAGCAGCTAGGAAATCGTGGAAGAGTGATAGAATGTACGGGTCATAATTCATTACACCCCGCGAACCACTGCACAATGTAACCCATCACCCACCATGTACGGGTCATAATTCATTACACCCCGCGAACCACTGCACAAATGTCCCTCGCATGAATAAAAAGCTTATTCATGTACGGTTTCGCTTTTCCACTCACATGTGGGGGGAATAGCCTGTTTGAGAGCTTCGGCAAGGCTATCAATATCGGTCACATCGTCACGATAGACGGCCCACGCCTTTGCTTTCTGTGAAGCGTCGGTCACGTTGCGATAGACGATGACGCTGATACGCTTGCCGTTAGGAAAAAACTCCTCTTTGATGCGCGTCAGGTCTTCCCAGCGCAACACAATCTCCTCACCATTGCGGCTGCGCTTCACCAGCGTTTCCTTGTTAAGATGAATAGTGAAGGGAACGGGGGCAATGATTCTCAGGTAATAAATGAAGCCTGCGATAAAGAGAATAGCGGCAATAGTGCTGCCTATCGCCGACACGCCCTGATGAATCGCAATCCACAGCACGATAGCCACAATTGCAACAATGCCCACAATCGTCATCGTTTGCTTGAAGCGACTCACACCTGGGCCAATAAATACCTGTTCTCCCGTTGTCGTCGATGATGCCATACTATCCTACCCTGCTGTCCTCTCTGGGAAATATACCTGTTTCTTGCCCTCTATTGTAGCAAGAGAGTGGGGGAAATGCAACTATCGGCTCCATGTTGTGACGTGATTTATCACGTGCGTGTCTATGCACGCACGTGATAAATCACGTCACAACATGATTCATTCAAGTTCGCCCTTCGGGTCGCGCATCATGAGTTCGGGGACGGCTTTGTGTGGGTCGAGACCGTCGAAAAGAACGTGGCTCAGTTGCTGCGTAATGGGCATATCGACGCCATAGAATTTTGCGAGTTGCAGTGCCGCTTTTGTCGTGGTGACACCCTCGGCGACGGTATGCGTCGATTTCAGGATGTCGTCCAGCTTCTCTCCAGAGGCAAGACGACGACCAAGTTGCTGATTGCGGCTCAGAGGACTGGCACAGGTGGCAATGAGGTCGCCAATACCTGCCAGTCCCGCGAACGTGAGCGGATTAGCACCTGCCGCGAGACCAAGACGCGAAATCTCGGCGACGCCGCGTGTGATGAACGCTGCCTTCGCATTATCGCCAAAGCCCATACCATCGTTGAAACCTGCTCCGATGGCGATGATATTTTTGAGCGCACCGCTCAACTCCACGCCCGTGACATCGCTTGCAGTGTAGACACGAAAATGCGTCGTGGTGAGCAACGTGCGAATCTGCACCGCGACATCCTGGTTATGCGCGGCGACAACGGCGGCGGTTGGCTTCTCCTGCGCCACCTCACGTGCGATATTGGGGCCGCTCAGAGCCGCGATACGCTCACTCGCATCAGGCAACTCTTCCGCGATCACCTGCGTCATGCGCTTGAGGCTTCCAACCTCGATACCCTTGCTCGCACTCACAAGCAACGTCTCTTTCGCAAGATAGGGAGAAAGCAAGCTTACATTCTCGCGCATTCGCTGTGATGGCGTAACCAGAATCAGCAGCGTCTTACCAGAAACGGCATGTTGTATGTCCGATGTAACAGAGAGCGTTTCAGGAAAGGGAAAGCCCGGCAGAAAGGTGGTATTGGCGTGGTGCTCCTGCATCTCCGCAACCCGTTCCGCACGATGCTCCCACAGCGTCGTCTGCATGCCCTTTCTTGCGAGGAGCAGAGCAAGCGTCGTTCCCCATGCCCCACTACCAATGACTCCTATTGTTGCGTCCTTTATATGCTCATCACCCATGCCCGTATGCCCCCTGAATAAAACATCGAAAATAACACAGGGATAGTGTACGGTATCACCTCTATTTTGTCAAAATTAGAGGACTTTCACAAATTCGGTCAAAAAGGTGTTGACAGACCACAAAAGGTATGCTAATATACACCGTGTCAAGAGAAACACCTGCCAGTGCAGGTGAGCCGGTGACTTTAGCGAAGAGGGTACACCCGTTCCCATCCCGAACACGATAGTTAAGCTCTTCAGCCCTGACGATACTCTGGGGGTAGCCCCACGGGAAAATAAGAAGTTGCCGTCTCACTCGCCCTCGTGGGTGTTTTTTTGCGTGTCCGAGACATTATGTATGAATATTGGGCGTAACGATGAGTGTATGCGGTGTGATTGCCAGGGTGTAATGAATTAGACCCGTACAGGTTCCGCTTCGGGGCGAGATGGTGGAGTGGCGAAGGGGTGTAATGAATTAGACCCATACAGGTTCCGCTTCGGGGCGAGATGGTGGAGTGGCGAAGGGGTGTAATGAATTAGACCCGTACATTTGTGCATCCTTGCACGATTTCAGCTAATGTACCGTTCTTTACCGACCATCTTGCCCCGAAG
>DAIQNC010000095.1:5231-9465 GCA_036788655.1 Ktedonobacteraceae bacterium | reverse complement strand
CAATACTATTCTCCAAACGGAGGTTGCCATAAGTGCAAGCGCATTGCTCGTGTTTGCCAGTAACACAGCAATCATCGGAGCCTATCACGTCTTTCTGGCTCTTGCACGATTAGGCTTTTTCCCCTCTTTTGTGACGAAAAGAAATGCCCTGCGCGGTACGCCTCACTATGCTATTATGTTAGCAACTGGTATTCCCATTCTTGTTCTTATTCTGGTACTCGGCAATATCATCATACTTGGTGATATGTACGCATTTGGCTTGCTCGGAGCTTTTATGCTCACCTGCTTATCCTTAGATATCGTCCGCTTCCGTGAACGTCGAGCCGAACGCACTTTCCACCGTAGACAATCGCACGTTTCCAATAGAAGGACGACCAATGAGGACGAATCGCTTGTCGATAAAATACGCTCAATGGGTACTCCTTCTGGGCAACAAGAGAGTTCTTCAGAGAAGCTACAACGTTACACTTCTGTAAGACCTTTGCTTGCATTCTGGCGCACCCTCGATTTTTGGTTAGGTGTTCTTACTACAGCCCTCATGTTGCTCGCATGGTCAACAAACCTCGTGGCAAAGCCATTAGCAACTTTGTTCGGGGGAACCGTGACCATTGTTGGCATGGGTGTTGCGTACTTCAACTATAAACACCAGGCCCGTGGTAAGACTCCCATTCACGTCAATCCGCTTACTGAGATCGATTTCATACCAGACTCAACATTAGCTATCCTTCTCAAAGGACAAGATGAGCAGAACGCTAGAGTGGCCCGGTCTGCTATTCAACAATCAGATGGTCGTCCTCTCGTTTTACTCTACATGGGAGAGCCAATAAATGCGCCTACGCCCCGTCCTTTTGAATTCTATGAGCCGTACCTTACCGATGAGTCGGTGATGAAAGCATTACAGGAGGCGGAAGCGGCAAGCCACCACTCGAACATGAATATCACGCCTTACTTCCTCTATCAGCCAATACGTCAGGCGGATGAAGCGAAGGAGGCAGATACGATAGCAAATGTGTGGCAAGCAATTCATCCTCATGAGCTATTGATCGCCGACGAGGATGTAAAGATGCTTCACGATATCAATCCAGACCGCATTCGCTACGAATGGACTCCTGAAGGGAAGGTTGCACACCTCATCTCCCTCTGGTAAAGCATCCATATCACCCTTGTTCATGCTACTGTAGAGATACATAGACGCCCTTTTCTATAAGAGATCGAAGAGGGCATCTATGTATCTCCTTTTTGGTTTTATCACTGTAGCAATCATAACCTCATTTTGCTCAGGAATATCTCAAATATTTCTTGTGAATGCTCAATAAATTCTCAATATGTGTCGTGTAGGCCCTTCGTCGCTGTTCGTGTCTTCATTAGTTGTCCTGAGAACGTACTAAAAGGGGTGCATTCATCAGTAGAGTATGAAACATACTGGCAACTGGTACATCGGAGGGTGACATTCATGGGTCAACAATCAGTACAACCATCGACCACACAGCCTGATTCGCAACATACAGGGAAATCTTCCACGAACAATTCAGGATTGAAGAGACAACAACTCGGCCCTCTACTTTGTTGGGCCGTTGTATTTGCGGATATCGGAACGTCTGTCTATTACACCCCAGGTATTCTTTATGGCACGGTAAACAAGTTAGCAGGTTTCTTTGTCTTCTTGACCATGACGGCCTTTATTCTCTTAACATTGAAATATGTTGAGGTAACATACCGCTTTCCACAGGGGGGTGGAGTGGTCACTGTATCTACAACCGCCTTTAATCGGTGGATTGGCGCACTGGGGGGCATGTTTATCCTTGTCGATTACTTTCTCACTGCGTCGATTAGTTGTCTGTCAGGAATGCTTTATTTGAGTGTCGTTGTTCCCGCTATTGGGCCACAAACGACTCTCCTTGGCTTCGGTATCACGGTTTGGATTACGATTATTCTTCTTGTGCTTCTGGGAATCCTCAACTGGATTGGTGTCAGTGAGAGCGCGAAAGTAAGTCTAATAGGAGCCATTATTGCCTTTGCGAGTGATCTCGCTATTCTGTTCACCGTTTTTACGCACATCTCGTTTGCTCAGTTTCTGACACTGTTTTCAACCATGTTTAGTGGAAAAGCACTTACACCCGTCTCTTTACTCATCGGTTTTGCAGGTTCCTTTCTTGCGTTCTCTGGCTTAGAAAGCATCTCGCAACTTTCTCCTGAGATGAAGTTGCCACGTAGAACGGTAGGGAAGGCGGCACTGTTTCTGGTAGTTATCACTGTCGGCCTTACGAGTCCCTTCCTTACGATGCTCTCTACGCTGCTACTGCCACATGCTGCTGGCAACTCGGTACTCTCGTCGCAAATCATCTCGTTGCTTGCTGGTCGCTGGGGAGGCACGTTCTTACAAACAGAGGTCGCGGTTAGTGCAAGTGCATTGCTTGTGTTCGCCAGCAATACAGCTATCATTGGGACATATCACGTCTTCATGGCACTCTCGCGGATGCAGTTTTTCCCCGCCTTCCTTATGAAACGAAACAAGTTGCGCGATACTCCTCACTACTCTATTGCGTTTGCTGTTGGCATTCCCATTCTTGTTCTACTCATCGTACATGGGCAAATCAATATTCTTGGTGATATGTATGCATTCGGACTTCTCGGTGCGTTCGCGCTCACCTGTCTCAGTATGGATGTCGTGCGTGTACAATCTCGTCGTGAGCGTCGGCGATTGGCACAAATAGCTCGAACCATGAGAAATGCTCCTGAGCAAGTATCGAAGATGCAAGATCAAGCAGATATCCAGGAGACGGGGGCAACTGTTCAGGCCGATGATCCATCGGAGCGACCTGAGCCAGAGGGACGCTGGACACGCTCAAATGTCAATTTCTATCTCGGTATTCTTACCACTGTTCTTATCATTATTGCGTGGTCAACAAATCTCATAGCGAAGCCGCTCGCTACCTTATTTGGTGGCTCTGTCTCGATTTTAGGAATGCTTATTGCATATTTCACTTACCGTTATCACAAGCGTAGAGAACGTGTCTCTGTTGTTGTAACAAGTCGTGAAAAGTTGCTCCCTGGTTCTGTGTTGGCAGTCCTGGCTTCCGGTGGAGAACACAATGAGGCGACCATTCAAGCTGCAATTCATGCACATGAGAAACCGATTGTGTTCCTCTATCTTGGAAGGGATAGAACCTATCGTCACTCATCAATGTTTGACCTCTATGCACCCCACCTGCGTGACAAAGAGGCACTGGACGTATTAGGAAAAGCAAACTATGAGGCGCAAGAAGCACATATTCCAAGTCGCTTTATCTATCGTTATATGGAACCTGATACTGTCTCTCAGGTAGCGCATGTCGTCCATCCTGCTGAGATACTCGTCTCATCAGACCATATGGCTGTGGTAGAGTCAATTCATGCTGATACAGTGACATATGAGGGAGAGCCAGAAGGAAAAGTTGCCCATATAATAAAGCAATGGTAATACATCATTCTTCTGCTCTCTCAAGTTCCTCAGCATTAAAACGGTAGCCTACGCCGGAGACAGTTGTGATGAAACGAGGGTGTGCAGGGTCTGGCTCGATTTTACGTCGCAGTTGTCCTATGTATACATGCAAATAGTGTGCTTCGCTTCCGTAGCCTGTTCCCCAAACCTGTGAAAGGAGCATTTGTCTGGTCATTATTTTGCCCTTATTGTTAATAAGAGCTTTGAGTAAATCGTATTCCGTCGGGGTTAGCTTGATTTCTTGCTCGGAAAGCAACACCAGACGGCGCGTGAGGTCAACCTTGAGAGGTCCGGCAGTGAAAATCTGTTGTGTCTGTCCCTGAATGAGTGCGGCATGGCGAAGTGCGACACGAATGCGAGCTAGCACTTCGTCAACGCCAAAGGGCTTTGAAACGTAATCATCTGCACCTGCGTCGAGAGCGCGAACTTTATCTCGTTCAGCATCCTTAACAGAGAGAATAATGATTGGGACATGAGAATAAGTACGTATTCGCTTGCATACTTCAAGGCCGCTCATGTCGGGTAATCCAAGGTCGAGAAGAATCAATTCAGGTCGGTGAAGAGTAAGCATATCTAATGCCTCTTCACCGCTCTCTGCAGTAATAACCTCGAAGCCATGTGCCTGTAAGTTTCGCTGTAACGCTCGGCGAATTTCTACCTCATCATCGACAATCAGAATACGTGCATTGTATTTGCTATCAGTCGTTTGGACCATGTTTAACCTCCTCTGCTACCTGTACAGATTGTGTTGGT
>DAIQNC010000095.1:4166-5191 GCA_036788655.1 Ktedonobacteraceae bacterium | reverse complement strand
CCAGATACGTCCGCCATGTGCCTCTACTAGCCCACGGCTGACTGCTAATCCAAGACCTGTTCCCACTGAGCCTTTACGTCGTGTTGCCATAACCCGATAAAACTTATCGAAGACGCGCTCCATGTCATGTACGGGTATCCCCTGTCCTCTATCTGCAATGCTGATGAGTATTTCAGAGCCTTTTTCCTCTGCACGTATCTCTATGGGCGATTCTGGCGGCGTATAGCGCGTAGCATTCTCAAGAAGATTCGTAAGCACCTGATCAATTTGTAGAAAATCGAGTTCGATGGGCGGCAACTGTTCCGGGATATCTATATGTACAGTACGGGCTTTCAGCGCGAATTGCATATGATCTACTACCGAATATACTACGTCCTGCAATAGATACAGTTCCTTTTCTGGTTTTAGCGCACCACCTTCGATACGTGACATATCCAGGATGTTTCCTACAAGTCGATTTAAGCGATCAGCCTCACGCTCTATTGTCATTGCAAAGCTGCGCCTATCTTCATTACTCCATTGCACATCTTTTTCCTGCAAACTGTAGGCAGCCGCTTTAATTGATGATAGAGGAGTGCGGAGATCATGTGACACAGATGAAAGGAGAGCAGCACGAAGAGCATCTGTCTTCCGGAGAACTTCTACATGTAGGCTCTCTCGTCGTAATCTTGTGCTTTCGATAATCAAGACAATCTGGTCAAGGAATGCGTCAAAGAAAGAAGGCTGAAGTAAACCATGTTCCCGGTTTACATCTATGCCGAGAATAGTGCTAATAGTTGTATCAAAGCGCGATATGGTGGCTGACCGAGGATCGCTTCTTGTTGCGAGTAATTGTTCGTCTGCTGCTAGCTTTGGATCGTCCTCTATTATAAGACGTACTATTCCAATCACCTTTTGTGTAGTTTTCAATGGGATAAGGCGAATGTAACGCCGGGTTATATGAGCATTGGATTCGGCTGAGTGCTGAATGACGGCACGCGAGATATATCCATAAGATGTGTTAAATGTCAGGGGAACATCATATA
>DAIQNC010000095.1:0-4156 GCA_036788655.1 Ktedonobacteraceae bacterium | reverse complement strand
TCCCTGTCGTAATACCGTGTTTCGCACTGCCAGTTCCGTTTCGGAAGGATGCTGTGGTTCCTCTGGAATACTTTCCCAGAGCGTTTGTTGCCCCATATCCGTTGCGAATAAGATACTACACTCTCGCACTCCTGCTAATGTGAAGATTTCCTTAATCGTATTCGCTACAATCTCTAGCTGGTGTTTCTCATCTCCTTCGCTTGTAGTTGCCTTTACCAGCTCATAAAGGTCTCGTGCTTCGTGTTCTCGTTGTTGTGATTCCGCAATGCTCTGGCGTAGTATTGATGCGAATATTCCCGTTACAATAGCAGTTGCAAGAAAGAAAAAAAGCGCGACCCATTCATCAGGATTGCTAATATTAAGTTGGTAGAGTGGCTTCACAAAGAAAAAGTCGAAAGAAGTGAATGATAATAACGATGCCCATGCTGCTGCATAGAGTCCGCGGCGAACAGCAAGTATCCAGACAATAAATAGATAGAGAAGTGAAATATTGCGAATGAACGACACATGGAAAAGAGCAATAATACCAGAGATACATAATGCGCCGATCAGTGCAAGAGCGACATCTGAGAGCCAGCGAATAATATGTATATCTCTTCTGTCATGAAGAAAAAGAATATGACTCCAACGATTCATAAGTATTTCCTGTACCTGTATGTCTTAATGAGGAACTATATTCACTTTACCTCTTCATGAATAATCATATCACGGTTGACTATCTCAAGTATGCCTGTACAGGGTCATCATATACATGTCTCCATAGGCTTGACCCGAAGCGATCACCTCGCTATACTCGCTATATGAGATACAAAAGACTTTGTATGTTCTTTATCCTGCTGATGACGATAATCCTTACATCATGCAGTCCTGGGCATACTGGTGGCAATGAGATTGCCTTTATCCGTAATGGACATCTTTGGACAATTGATCCGAGTGGCGCGAATGCATTTCAGGTTGTTTCTGGCGATATGACCATCATTGGTTATAGTTGGTCGCCTGATCATCATATTATTGTTTTCCGCACACTCGATGCTCAGTTTGCAAAAACCGCTACTGGAAAGAAGTTGTTAGCGAATCAGGTGACGGGGCAGGTAGGTGATGCCCCAGGTACTATCAATACTATTGGTATCGATGGTGGAACGCCCATACCTGTTATGTTGTCGGGTTCAGATATTCAATATAGCAATCCATATTGGAACGCAAGTGGGGCACGTCTCCTTTACAGACAAGAGCCGATTGTACCGTCTCCCGTTCCAGGAAGTGTACTCTGGTGGGTTTCACAAAATGACCAGCCAGAAGGTATTGCAGCAAAGCATTTGCCTCTTTCCTATTCGCTACCATCTTTTTCATACATAGATTCTACGACTATAGGAAATTCTGAGAACGGATTGTTTTCTAGTACGACTCAAGGTACTGATATTCGCTACCTTGTTTCAGGACAACTTCCCGGTCATCCTCTGCTTGCCACGCTTGAACGGGTTCTCTGGCAACCTGATCATACTCATCCACTTATCCTTTACGCTATCACACTCAATTCTTCATCAAAAACTTTCCGTCAGCATCAGGTGCAACTGGTAACACTCTCACCAAGTGGACAACAAACGCTATTAACATCCTGCATTTGTACACAGTTTGCATGGTCTCCTGATGGCTCATTTGTGTTGTATAGTACCGGTACAACCTTTACTGTAATGAATGTCAATACAAAAAGTACGTTCTCTATTGCCACTGAACCTGATAGCGTTCCCTACTGGTCGCCGAACAGTAACTTTTTACTGATTGATGACCCACATCAACTTCAACTTGTGTCAATGGCAACAAAGGAATCTCAGATACTGTTAACTGATGGAGGAACATCACATATGGCTAACATGCCAGTGATCACTACGCATTCTCTGGTACAGCCTGTACCAAATAATATATGGGCGTCGGATAGTCTGCATTTCCTATTTCTTACACGCGGAAGACTTCATTGGGGGCAAAACATGCTCTCGTCGGGTCTTTACGAGGTAACAATCGGTAGTAGTGGAAAAACGAATACACCCACACTTGTTGATTCAGGCAATGATACACAGGCAGGGTGGAGTTATCAGGATATGAATACGTCATTTCTCTATTAATTTGAGGAGGGTAATTTGAATAAGGAAGACAAAAACGGTTATGGCTATAAGAAGAATACGGATAAGGATATGACTGAGTACGACATGATGGCATTACTCGAACTACTCGAATCAATCCGCGAGGATATGGAGGAGGCAGGGGTCACATCACTGGCAGAGGTTATTCAACGTATTGAAGAATTGAACAAAAAGCTAGATCAATAATAAACTGATATCATGCCTCATGTATGTGTTACATGAGGCATGACCACATCGCGACGATAGGCCGTTCGGCTTATGCACCACCAAGATACGCCTGTCGTACAAGGTCATTTGTTAACAGGTTCTTTGCTGTATCGGTCAAAACAATTTTTCCTGTTTGTAGCACATAGCCGCGATCCGCAAGGTTCAATGCCATAGATGCGTTTTGCTCAACCAGGAAGATGGTCACGCCCTCGTTACGCACACGCAGAATAGTGTTAAAAACCGTCTCTACGAGAATGGGTGACAATCCCATCGATGGCTCATCCAGACAAATCATGGTAGGACGGGACATCATAGCGCGTCCCATTGCTAACATTTGCTGCTCTCCACCTGACATTGTACCTGCTACTTGCTTCAAGCGTTCGTTGATACGTGGAAAAATCTGGCAGACATGATCGATATCTTGCTTAATTTCTACTCTATTCGTGCGACTAAAAGCTCCCATTTCCAGGTTTTCCAACACTGTCATACGAGGAAAAATACGACGGGCTTCGGGAACCAGCGCAAGACCAGAAGTGACAATATCGCCTGTGAGTTTATCCTGAATAGGTTTGCCATCAAATTGAATTGAGCCGCTACGAGGATGCACAAGTCCAAAAATCGTTTTCATGGTTGTTGTTTTTCCAGCGGCATTCGCTCCTAGCAAACAAACGATCTCACCTTTATTCACTTCCAGCGAGACATTTTGTAAGATACGGCTAGGCCCGTAATAGGTATTTACCTGTGTTAGTTGTAATACTGTTGTCATCGTAGACCTCGTGATTCTATGAAGGTTCTCATTTCAGGGAAATGAGGTGGTTCTATCTACTCACAGTCACTCAGCAGCGTTCTGTTCTACAGTAGCCTGTTCTGTTGGAGCAGGTTGACCGAGATAAGCGGCAATAACCTTCGGATCACGGCGCACCTCATCGGGTAGACCCTCTGAGATTTTGCGTCCGTAATCAAGCACGGATATATGGTCAGATAGACCCATAGTTACTGTCAACTTATGCTCGATCAAGAGAATGGTGAGATGCAACTCATCACGCAAGCGTCGCACATACTTTACCGCCTCTAACGTTTCTGCTTCGTTCATACCTGCTGTTGGCTCATCAAGCAACAGCAACTTTGGTCTGGAAGCAAGAGCGCGGGCGATTTCAACTCGTCGTTTATCCGCGTATGAGAGATTGACAACATATTCATCCTGTCGCTCGACAAGAGAAGAGCCGAAGAAAGAAAGCAGTTCTATACCACGTTGGTGTGCGTACTCTTCCTCCTTTCTTACGCGAGGAGGACGGAAAAGAGAACCCAACACACCAGCTTTGAGTTGCGTATGTTGACCAACCAGCACATTCTCCAGAACTGTCATATTGTTGAATAGACGAATATTCTGGAATGTACGTGCAATGCCACGTACAAGAACCTGATCGGGATTCAAACCAACTAACGACTTTCCCAATAAGCGGATATCACCCGTTGTTGGTCGGTATATTCCAGTAATGAGGTTAAATACCGTTGTTTTACCTGCACCATTTGGTCCAATAACACTCACGATTTCCTGCGGTAAAATGCGTAGATCAACGCCCTGTACCGCTGTCAACCCTCCGAACTTCTTGGTGACATCACTCAGTTCAAGCAGAGGCTGAGTGGAAGCATCAACCGTTTCACCGATGTGATTAGCTCGCTCAACGTTCATATCGACTCTCCTGTTTGTTATTCAACATGTACTTCGGCCTCAAAACCAGGGGCGCCGGGAGGAACGTCTAACGCGCCCACCTGTACCTCTTCATCATTACCTTCCTTCAGTTCACGCC
>DAIQNC010000094.1:6161-9592 GCA_036788655.1 Ktedonobacteraceae bacterium | reverse complement strand
CTCGTTGCGAAGGCGCAGCCCAACAGAGAGGTGTACCTGTTGTGAGGGATTGACCCCCTGCAAAAGCTGCGATTGTTGCACTAAGGGAACGGTCTGCCCGGTAAGTGCGACGCGAGGACTCTGTACACCGTCGGCATGAACGAGCAGCGATTGCATCGCAAATATACTTATTCCAACAAGTAAACAGGCGGTCAGTAAAAATATAGCATTACGTACAAAGTGTCGTTGCATACAAAATACTCCCGGCGTGCTGCTGCCCATTTACATCCCCCACAACAATAGAGCAGGATATCAGGCAACCCCGGACAGACACGTCTCTCCATAAATATTTACTATTCTGTATGGGCGAAATTCTATTACGCTCCATAAGGGTATAAAGGACGCCCTTGTTCATAATGAACGAGGGCTTTTTTCGCTTTCGCGTATTTTTGCTCATCACTTTTGCAAGGATGAATTCATCTATGCAGGCTTCGATCTCATGGCGTCGGATCAGCTTGCGGCGTTGATCCCGGCGTTGGAGTTGATCCCGGTGTCGGGCTTGGCGTTGGAGTTATCCTCGGCGTCGGGCTTGGCGTCGGTGAAGGTGACGGCGTCGGTGTTGGTGTTGTCCCTTGCGTTGCCGTGGGCGTCGGCTGTGGTGGTGTTGTCACAACAGGAGTTGGTGTACCTTCAGTGCATACTGTACAGTTCCACACGAAGACTTGCAACTTATTTCCTGCTGGCATAGTTTGACCACCACCTGGATTTGTTGTGTCCACAATGTCATTGGCAAGAGTCGTATTCTGTCCAGCGTTAATCAATGTGTAAGAGATACCTGCACCTTTTAATGTATTCTCTGCATTTACAACCGGCTCACCAGCCAGCCCAGTTGGTATGGTGACTGTTGGTGTGACTGCAAGTGGGTTCAGAATGACGGAGATAATCGAACCACGGGCCGCAGGAACGTTCGCTCCGGGGTCTTGACTTTTTATGGTAGCATTGCTATCTTTCACAGTCCCGTTGACCTGTATCTTAAAATCGCCAGCACTTTTTGCGTCCGTCTCTGCTTTTGCAAGCGTTTCACCAACAAGATTAGGGACAGTAACTGATTGAGTTACAGGTGTTTGTGGGCCAGTTACTTTACCTGGCCCTAATTGAATTAAACCAAGCTGCATAGCCAGGAAGATACAGAAACCTAAAAAGATAAGGGTGACGAGAAGAATGAGGGCGGTGATGATGCCTCTGAAACGAGTATCAGACTGATCTTGCCTTGTGCCACGACCTGCCAGAGCATTACGCTGATAGGGGCGTGTTGAGCCTGAACCAACATAGCCTTGCTGGTTGAACATCATGGCGTCAGGTGCATTACCATTGAAGCCATTAACCCCGTTAGCACCGTTAGCTCCATTATAGCCATTGTAGCCGTTTCCACCATTATAGCCATTTGCGCCGTTCATCGGTGCAAAGCCAGGAAGTGATGAACCCTGCCCATCTGCCATACGAACGGTCTGGTCTGAGAGCATGGCGTCGGATGCCATTGTACGTGCGTCGTTGATATTTTGTCCCTGCACGCCTTGCTGCTGAAATGGAACGGGTGGTATAGGAGATACAGGCGGCATCATATTGTTCGGAGACGAGACAGAGCGTGGTGTTGGCGATGCCATAGGACCAAATGGCCCAGGTGGGACATTATTTCCTTGCATCCCCGATTGACTGACTTGCCCAGGTTGTCCAGGTTGACTTGCTGGTTGTCCGTTTGGCCCGATTGGGCCACCCTGCCGTGAGTTATTTGGACGCGGTGGAATGGTATTGAAGCTCGATCCAGTAGTACGCGGCATTCCAGGCGAGAGTCTATCCGAGATATCGCCGTACATCTCTTCCATGAAGGTTTCGAGTGCCTGAGCCAGTGTTGTGCCGTTGCGATAGCGCATCTCCGGCACTTTTTCGAGGCAGCGCATGATGATTTCTTCGAGGGCGGGTGGAATCTCCGGGTTATACTGACTCGGTGGAATAGGTGCATCCTGGATATGCTGCATGGCAACAGCGACAGGTGTATCGCCATCGAACGGTGTGCGACGTGTGAGCATCTCGTACATAACGATACCGAGCGCATAAACATCGGCGGCAGGTGTGACAATCTCGCCCTGAGCTTGTTCGGGAGCATAATATTGGACGGTTCCCAGAGTCATACCTGTAGTGGTCAAGCGTTCGGTGTTGATGTCTTTGTAGATCATCGCAATACCGAAGTCGGTAAGTTTGATAGAGCCATCGCGTCCGACGAGGATATTCTGTGGCTTTACGTCACGATTGACGATATCACGGCGGTGCGCCGCTCCCAGGCCGAGCGCGACATCGTGTGCGATGATGACGGCGCGATCAACCGCCAGAATACCTCGTGCGCGAAGATAGCGTCGCAAATCGGTTCCATCGATCAACTCCATGACGATATAGTAGACACCATCGCTCTGCCCATAGTCGTACACCTGCACGATGTTCGGGTGGTGCAGTGCTGATGCCGCCTTCGCCTCACGCTGAAAGCGTGTCACGAATTTGGGGTCGGTGCTATATGCCTCGCGCAGAACTTTCACCGCAATGGTGCGTTCCATACGCAGGTCTAGCCCTCGATAGACCGTAGCCATGCCGCCACGCCCGATGGGTTCTATTAATTGGTATCGTCCACCCAAAACTTCTCTGTCCATAGCTCTCCGCAACGGATTATGTTATCCCTTCTCTTTCGCGCCCTCATTGTAACCTATTTTGCCATAGAATGGAACAATTTGCGACTAAAGTAGGGGTTATTGCTCTATAGTAGTAGACGTAGCAGGAGCGGAAATCCCCAATGTGCGTATATCTCCTGCGCGTCGGGTTATACGTAGTGCATCCAGATGTTCCAGCAGGGGCAAGATATAGCGTCGCGTTGTACCCAGAACATCGCGTGCCTCTGCCACCGTCATTGTCTGGTGTTCGCGTAAGTAATCAACAAGCTTCGTTACCGCTTCGATGTAGGTCTTGTGCAGAAAGAGGATATCGTTACTTACTTTGATGATCCGTCCCTGTTCGAGCAGTGCCGTCACAATCTCCTGGCTCGTCATCGCTTCGGCCTCTGAGCGATCTGGCGGCGTATAGGGATGTTGCTCGAACGCATCCAATATGTGTGCTACCTGTTGCTGTTGTACCTCTGTGAAACGAGGTGAAAAGCCGGGAATGCGTATGAGACCAGCAGATAGACTAGATTTTTGCGCTCCCGATAGTTTTGGCCCTGCCACTATCCCCGGTAATCCAGTATGTTCCAGTTCTGGAACGGTCTCCAGGCGTCCTTCTGTCTGTAATAACGCAAAAACTTCGTTTGTCATTCTGGGAGAAAGGCGCAATCGTGAACGCCATTCCTCTTTCGAGAGTCCACTTCGTAATGGATACTGTCGATGCTGCTCACGTACCAGTCGAATCGCTTC
>DAIQNC010000094.1:5444-6151 GCA_036788655.1 Ktedonobacteraceae bacterium | reverse complement strand
TTCATCTACAAGCCGCGTCCAGACAGGAAATGCGAACCAGTATGTTCCAGTTGAGATAACTCTTCCTTCTAATTGCAACGTTTCGAGCGTGTGCCTCGTCACATCTTCTGCAAGATGGCTACGTTTCACTACCTCATTTATTTCATAGCCCACCAGTCCCTGTTGTCCCTTTCCCATGCGCATATCAAGTGCGGCAAGCACAAATTCCTCTGGTGTCCCCTGCTCTAAGCGCATCAAACCATCAAGCACAGTCTGCTGAAAACGTCGATGATAGCGCGGTTGCAGGTCAATGACCTCGCCTCCACCAATCGTGATACTAGGTGAGGGTATACGCAGAATGAAGCGGTCACGACGGGCTACGACTGCTGGTTCGTTAAGCCGTAGTTGCGCCCATGCTTGCTGACCGGGCTGCAATTCCTCAGTATCGAGTAGGCGTACACGCGCTGGTATCTCTTGCGAACCTGTGTAGAGGTCTACGAGTGTGTTGTGCGCGAGTGGGCGTGGTGCATCGGATAGGAGTCTGATACGAGCATCGAGAAGCATCGTAGTGCGAAGTTGCCCCGGTAAGGCGATAACGTTGCCACGTTCGACATCTGTACGTGCAATGCTTGCGAGATTCATGGCGACACGGCTTCCCAGATGCGCCTGTTCGACCTGCTTCCGGTGTGTTTGCAGTGTGCGAATGCGCGTCTTGAGTCCCTGTGGTA
>DAIQNC010000094.1:0-5434 GCA_036788655.1 Ktedonobacteraceae bacterium | reverse complement strand
AGCACCTCGACCTCTTGCCCGACTTCAAATGTCCCGTCGAGCAGCGTTCCAGTGACGACGGTTCCGAAACCTGTCATGGTGAAGACGCGATCAACAGGTAGGCGTGGACGTGCGATATCCTGGCGTGTCTGCTCCTCGTCAAGGATACGCTCCAATTCTGTGAGCAGTTCTGATATTCCTTGCTTTGTGTAAGCAGAGACGGGAATGATACGTGCATCCGCTAGCGTTGTCGGGCGCAGATACTCTTGAATCTCTTCGCACACCAGTTCGAGCCACTCCTCATCTACAAGGTCGCATTTCGTGAGTGCGACGATACCGCGAGGAACCTGTAGAAGATCAAGAATGGCGAGGTGTTCGCGTGTCTGTGGCATCACGCCTTCGTCTGCCGCGACAACCAGTAGCGCAGCATCAATGCCACCAACGCCCGCAAGCATGTTTTTGATGAAGCTTTCATGTCCTGGTACATCCACGATGCTGACTTCACGTCCACCGGGGAGCGTAAGCCATGCGAAGCCCAGGTCAATCGTCATGCCGCGCTCTTTTTCTTCGGCAAGGCGATCCGGGTCGATGCCTGTTAGCACCTTGACCAGCGTTGATTTGCCGTGATCGACATGACCGGCAGTTCCTATACAACTCATTGAATGATATCTTTATCTTGATGTATGATGCGAAAAAATTAAGATGAACTTTAGTATATCACGAAATCCGGTTGTATGGTATATGGTTGCCCGTCAATTTGGTGTAGTTCTCTATACTGCAAACGAGTAGAGAAACATTATGAACCTATTTCTTGCTCGCTATTATCTATAAGGAGCTTTTATTCATGGGACAGATTCACGTTAATACTGATTTGATGCGTCGTCTTGGACAACTATTCGTCTCGCTTAACCTCGAAATCAATAATGAGTTGGAGCCACAAATCGCACATGCTGCTGCGGAACTACAAAGCGACTGGGTGGGTGTGAGCTATCAGCACTTCAATGAGGTGCTGATCGACTGGCGAGCCACCGTTGCCCGTTTGACCACCTGTGGCGAAGAGTTGGGGCAGCATCTGGAGCGTACCGCACAACTGTTCGAGCAAGCAGACAACAGTTTGTAGTTCGTTCATTTCGTAGACCCCGATTTATCGATGGGGTCACGCACCGAGAACTCTATCGAAAAATCGGGGTCTACGAAGTGGCTGATTTCGTTTTTAACGCTTCATAATCACAATACGATGGATAGTCCGTTAGACGAGGCTGCGTTCATAGGTGTAGAAAACGCTGCCATTCCATTCGTATTCGATCCCTGCGAGGCCATCGCGGACAAGTATCAGGTCGGGAGCGTAGGCATAGATGCTTTCAAGGCCGAGGGTAGCAAGCCGGCGGCGCAGGTCATAAGCTACGAGGCTGATTGCCTCGATGGTCATGCCATCAATGTAGCCAATCGAGAGACGCTTTCCCTGGCGATCATTGCGCGGCTCGGCGATGGCAAGCCCGTCGATTCGATCCCAGCGTCGCAATAAGTAGATATGCTGGGCGGCGATATGCTCCTTTAGCAATTGTGCGGTAATTTCGTAGGCGGTAAATCCGACATAGTAGAGTCCCCCGACAGCAGGGAAGGTGTTAGAGGCATTCATATAGTCGATGATTTCATCGAGGTCATCGAGCGTTGCAAGCTGTGTTGAGTCGGATGAAGGTTGTCGCTTTCCCTCGGTGGCAATCGGTTGTGCTGTGAAGGGTGCGAAGCTGCCAACCTGCCGCATGTGAATACTCTCCATGATATGAATTGAGGCGTCGTTGGTCGATTCAGTAGCGAGACGTGCGTTTGTCGCCCCACGTCGCATTGCCTCTTCGAGTGATGCTGTGTTGAGAGCCTTAGCGATACCTTGATTGCGATAATCGGGGTCAACGCGCATCCCTTCAAGCCATGCATCGGTCGCGTTCAACATCCGTATATGTGTAACACCGACGGGGCGTTCGTCGATAACGGCTACTAAGAGCTGTCCGGTAGGGTCATGTAGCCACTCATCCCATACATGCTCGATATAATCGCCCCATTCCCATGTATGGGCGCAAAATGCTAGCACTGTATCTTTATCTTCTGCTCGTGCCGGGCGAACCTCTATAGCACTCATAATCCTCTCTTCTTTCCTCGCTTTTCATTCCTTCATGTCTGCTTCTGACTATAGCGAGAAATTCTCCAGGCGTCAATGCTACACCCTCTGGAAACGTTTAGCCATCTAAGTACGTATTATAACTATCTCTACAGATATGTGTAACTATACTAATGTTGTACTCTCTGTAGTCCGACAATTTATTGTCGGACTACAGAGAGTGCGATACCTGATATATGGAGCAAACAAAAATGAATGATATGGTCCCGGACAAGGCACAGGAGGTGGTGGAGCAGGCTCGTGAAGAGGTTCAAAGGGGACGTGTACCCTGGTATCGCTCCTCGAAGCGTACTGTTGCACTTATTATTATCTACTTTCTGGTGTTTGTCATTTTTTTAGCACTCGCAACCTTTGTCCATTTCCATCCAATTCTCCCTGTTGATATTACCATTACACGTGAGTTTCAGGAGAATAAATCACCCTGGCTCGAAAACCTTATGCTGGCGGTAAGCTATCTGGGATATACTGCCATCGTCTTTGTGCCACTTATTCTGTTAACGGCACTTGCCTTCTGGCTTGTACGATTGAGACTTGAAGCCATTCTTATCGTTGCACTATCCCTTGTAAGTTCAGTTCTAAATGTTATAATCAAGATTATCGTGAGCCGCCCACGTCCAACTGCTAATCTTGTAGATATTTTCTCGAAAGCAGGTGGGCAGAGCTTTCCAAGTGGTCACGTGATGGCGTATGTTGCGTTCTTCGGTCTGATATTCTCGCTCGGTATTATCCTCTTCCGACGAGACCGCTGGTGGTACTACCTGCTCCTCATCATTCCTGCGTTCTTCGTCGTGATGGTCGGGCCATCGCGCATCTATCTGGGCGACCACTGGGCCAGCGATGTACTGGGGGGCTACCTGATTGGGGGGCTTTTGCTCGGCATCTCTCTCTGGATTTACCTGAACTTGAAGTCACGAGGCGTCCTGACGACGCCGTTGAAACCTCGCAGTCGTCAACAGCATCATACACACGAACACGAAAAGGTGTAATCAAGAAATTCGTAGCACCCCGATGTATCGATTCGGCTCGCCAATGAACCCATCGATACATCGGGGTGCTACGAATTTCTTGATTATTCTTGTTGATGGGTTTCTTCGCCGTAGTGTTCTACCACTTGCGTCGCATCGTTGTCGGGAACTTCCGGTGTCGCATATTCAGAGTGCGCTGAACTCGTATATGAGTTCGGTGAACCCTGTGTATCATGTATAGGCTCTTCCTGAGTATCTGTTTGCGAGTCCGTTGGTGCGTTGCTCTGGTTACTCTGGTTGCCCTGCTCGCCTTCTTGCCCTGACTCGTTCTGAACGACTTCTACAACAGCTTCGGCAACCTCGTCGCGCACGGCAGGTGGGGGCCACGCATGTTCATTCTGCGTGAGAATGGGCATACTTGCATTATCCGACTCAATCTGTGTATCTTCGGGTGGTAACTGACTGAAAACGGCTGCTATATCCTCTGTTCCCTCTGTGTTTCCTGTCCCTGCTGACTCCTGGCTATTTCCCTGGGATGGAGCATTGGTGGCTGTTGCTGCACTGCTCTGAGTTTCCTGAGTTGCCGATGTTCCCTGAGCCTGTGGTTGCTCTGAGATGTCGTTACGTCCCTCTGCTGGTGGCTGACTACTTGTTTGATCGGTAGGCGAATTGTTAGTGGATGTTGCACCATTCATAGCTTGATTGTTCGCGTTGCTCTGTTCATCGGAAGGCTCCGTATGCTCTGTATGGCCTTCGGGAAGGAGTGCAACAACCTTCTGTGAATCCCTCTTCTCTTCCAATTTATGAAGGTGTGCCTGTGCCGCGTTCAATTTTTCTTGAGCCTTAATGACTTTCTGTTGTGCCTTCTCCACATCTTTCTTTGTATTTTCAATCTTCAGCATCAGCTTTGCATCCTGCTTTGCCTGTTGCTTACGCTGCTTCTTTGCCTCATCCTGAGCATTCTGGCTTGTGCCATTTTGAGAAGACGATTTTTTGGAGTTAGCCTTATCGGTCTTATCAGTCTTAGTAGCCTTACTGGTTTTATCGGGCTTATCGGATTTGTTTGCCTTTGCTGCTTTGCCGGGCTTCGTTGTGCTGTCTGTCTTTGCCATGCTGTTTCTCTTCCTCTCATGCTTATTTTGTGTTGAGTTGATACGCTGAGAAACTTACGAGAATAGATATGTTCTCATTGTATACGAGTTTTAACCAGTTCTCGTTTCGCGGAAGGGCTGTAATACCTGGGATATATGATAAGATATCACAAACTTGCACAGGATAAAAGAGGATACTATGGAACTGAACGATACGACTGATTATCAACTATGTTTTGCGTGTGGACAGCGCAATCCGTATGGACTACACATGATCTTTCAACAGGACGGCGATAGCATCATGTGTGACTTTATGCCGCAGGTGGAACATCAGGGCTTTCCTGGCATTATTCATGGCGGCATTGTTGCGTCGGTATTAGATGAGGCACTCAATCGCACCTCGATGCTGGGCAATCCGCCTGCATGGACGATGACGGGGCGTCTCGAAGTACGCTACCGACGCAATGTTCCCTATGGTCCATTGCTACGGGTTCGCGCAAAACTCAAATCACAACGAGGACGGTTACTTACCGCAACTGGCATACTCACTCTTGCGGAAGACGAAGCGATGGTGCTTGCCGAGGCTCAAGGAACATTTATGGCATTGACGCAGGATATGCAAGATGCGATTATGCAAGAATACCCTGGAATGCGCGATTTCTTCAAGAACAGATCGTAGAGGGTGTGATGGGCTACCAGGGGGTGATAAATCAGACCCCTACACTGTGGTTAAAACGATGCACAGTGTAGGGGTCTGATTTATCACACTCTGGCCGCACCCCCTACGATGTTATGCTAGCCCCATATCGGTCGAAGGGGGCTGTATGGGAATGATGGGTGTTGTCGGCGGTGTCGGCGCGACAATCTGCGTTGGAGTGCCGGGCGGTGTCGCAAACTGTGTGGAAGCGATGGGCGCACCGGTCTCTTCCATAAACGTCTGGAGCTGTTTGGCGTCTATCGTCTCGTGTTGACGCAAAGCCTGAGCAATGCGGTCAAGCGTTGGGCGATAGGTCGTCAGCAACTCTATTGAGCGATTGTAGGCGTTCGAGACGATGCGCTCGACCTCATCGTCGATGATTTCGGCGGTTTCCTCACTATAATTCGAGGGTGCGCCAGTGTCTCCACCACCAGAGAAAGGACTTTGACGCTCGCTGAACGAGATTGTGCCGAGTCGCTCACTCATGCCCCAACGTGCCACCATCTGACGAGCCAGCGAGGTAACA
>DAIQNC010000093.1:1418-9601 GCA_036788655.1 Ktedonobacteraceae bacterium | reverse complement strand
TGCCGCATCCAGACCATCGCGCCCTGCAACGATGGTGTACTCGCATTGTGCTGGCAGGTGAACCATCGTCGGTGGCTCATTGAAAGGGCTGGAACGAGGGCCTAGCGAGAACGTTGTGCCATCACTGACCATCAAAGCACCACTTCCATGCAACAGCGTCAACGTCTCTTCTCGTTCGCCTGTTGTATGCGTCCAGCTTTGCCCAGCTTCTGGAAGCCATAGTCGCCCGAAATGGAGCCAGCGTAACGGGCTATCTTCCGGGTCGCAGATATGGTTGTATCCTACTTCAAGAGGCCTAGCCACGAAATGTATGTGTGTATCGTGCTGAGTCACAATCATTCTTTCTATGTAGTGGTGTGCTTGATTGTACCTTTTACAGAGTGCAATCAAGCATACCGTTACAACTATCACACCCGTCAGAGGCTAGCTAACACCCCAGATTTGCTTGTACTGTGTCTGATAGCCGTTATCGGGGTCAAAGAGGTTTTGCGGCCCACCATCATAGGCAATGTTGCTGTTGGTGACGAGGTGTACGGCAGTAACGTAACCACTTGGCGGCGAACCTGCAAAAGCTCGGTTGAGTTCATCCACTGTTTGCCACCCCTGCAAGCTCAAAGGTTCAGGAATGGTTGCAGCTTGATACTGCCCCTGTCGAATGCGGCTATACGCGGAGACGCTTCCATCACCAGCAGAGACGAATTGCGGCGGCCCACCTGGACCAATACCAAGTGTTCGTAGTGAAGGAGCCGCAAAGTCGAAGTACAGGTCGTTGATGCCCAGCATATAGGTCAATTTTCCGCCATTCTTCTGCACCAATGAGGTTATCAGTGGTGGCATACGAGAAGAGACATCAGCAAGAGGTGTATCCTCATAGGATAGCAAAGAACACCCTTTACACTTCTGTATTTCAGAACGCATCTCGCTCGACTTTGCGACGGCGATAGAGTATTCTGAATCAGTGAATATCACAACGCCCGCCGTTCCATTTGACATCGCAATGGCGTAGTCTGCCGCAAGCTTTGCAGTCTGAATCGGATCCGACTCGACATTGGTAAAAACGGGTGGGTCAGCTATAGGGCCGGGAGCAGCGGCGGCGTGCCAGCCAACAACCTTGATGCCCAGCGAAGCAGCCTTCGCAATCTGCGCCTTCTGAGACTGTGCATCGAAGCCACCAAGTACAATTCCGTTGGGCTTCAAATCTATCGCCTGATTCATTGCATCGGTCTGCCCTGTTACCGTCCCCTGCCCGTCAATCAGTTTGAAACGCCACCCCAACGCTTGAGCAGCCGCTTGAACAGCCTTACCAACGCCAGAGGAGCCACCATTTGTCTGATCGGACGAGACATAGACGATAAACTTGTTGGCTTGCGCTTTCGGCCCTGTGGTTGGGCCATTCCATGTAGTAGCATGTGCAGTTGCAGTCGCTACCGCCGCCTTTGCTTGCTGCACAAATGGATCATTCGCTGAGCCGCCGCTCGACCCTGTAGTTGTACCTGTACTTCCACATCCAGCAAGAATGAGCATAAAACTGAGCAACAGCACAGTAAAAGATACAGGTATACGTCGTGTCGATAGCCGATGCAGTGAGCGCAAGAAGCGCGGTGATGAGCTAGAATGTAAAGGTCGATAGCTCATGAAGTTTTCCCTCTCTGAGGACTTCCTCAAGAAATAGCTGTACGTCGTTGTCGAAACATGACCTCTGTTTGAGTGCTATCACCTTCCTTCCTTGACTCTAGCTCGTAGGCGACGACGTGCTGCGTAACCAGCAAGACCAACGGCGATAATGAGTGTCAAACCGTTAAATAGTGGATTGACGAAAAAGGCAGCTCCAATTTGCTCGATGCCAGCCACACCAACCGCCAGCAATAGCACTGCGATAATCGTTCCCCACACGTTCACACGCCCAGGTCGAATTGTCGTCGCGCCAAGTAGCGCACCTACAATAGCTGGCAGAAGATAATCCGGGCCAACGTTGCTCTGACCCACCTGGATACGCGAAGCCAGCACGATGCCAGCAAACCCTATAAGAAGTCCGGCAGCAACAAATGCCCCGATAATGTAGCGTGGACGTGGAATACCGCTCAGTTCAGCGGCACGGGCATTGGAACCAAGCGCATAGAGATAGCGGCCTACGGGCAGAAACTCAAAGGCTATCCACATAACTATCGCTATAATGGCAACATAAAACGCGGGAAGTGGAATGCCAAATAGAAAGGTGTTGCTGATTGCGATAAATCCACCGGGCAACGTTCCAACGATTTGCTGTCCATTGGTATACCAATTGGCAATGCCATAAATGACTGTTCCAACACCGAGGGTAGCAATGAATGAATCAATCTTAGCAATTTGAACTAACAGACCATTAGCGAGACCTATCAGCACACCGACGAGCAACACAGCCACAATGTCCAGTCCCCACGGAAGATTGGAGCGAGTGATAAGACCAACTGCTAGGATATGTGCAATACCAATGCCGTAACCAACAGAAAGGTCTATCTGCCCTATCGAGGAAACAATCATCTCTGACAGAGCCAGCAACGCTGTAATAGATGTGGTAGCAAGTATCGAATCAAGCGTCAATTGCGTTGGAAAGGTATTGGGCAAGAGAATAGAGAACAGAATTGCAAGAAGTACGGTCAGGATGAGCAGACCATACGTTCCTAAAATACCTAGCAGTGTGGGGACAGAGAAACGACCGGGTATACGACGCGCTGTCACGGTGACGGCTGCTTCTCCGTCTGGCTGTGGGCTGGTTGGGGTTGTAAATTCCTTCATGAATGTGCCTCGGCCCTTTCATTATGTTCATCTTCCGCGCCTGTCACCAGCGCGGTCAGATTTGCAAGCGACATTGCTGAACGTTGCAATTCTCCGATAATACGCCCTCGATTGAAAATAAGTACCCGACTACATACCTTCACTACCTCTTCAAGGTCGGATGAAACCAGCACCACAGCGTTACCCTGAGTCGTCGAGGCTGCAAGCATGGCATAAATCTCAGCTCTCGCGCCTACATCCACACCCAGCGTAGGCTCTTCCATGACGAGCATCTTGACATCCGTATCGAGCCAACGCGCTAGAACGACCTTCTGTTGATTGCCGCCACTCAACGTACTCACCACGCGCTCAGGGTCATCAGGATGAATCAGAAATTCTTTCACCAGCGTATCGGCATGGCTGAACTCAGCCCGTCGTGTCTGTGGTTGCAGCACATTTCGTCCCCAGGTCGCTGGATTAATAAACAGGTTCTCCCTCACCGTGAGCGTCATTGCAAGGCTTTCATCCTCACGATTGCTCGAAATAAATGCTATCCCTTGCTGAATGGCATCCCCTGGCCCTCTCAGTTGGTGCGTTTTTCCATTAAAAGTGAACGTGCCACCAGTAATAGGAAGAATGCCGCTCAACACGCGCCCAATCTCGTTCTGTCCCGCTCCTCTCAGACCGCAAAAACCGAGAATTTCACCTGCCATGACTCTGAAAGTTACAGGGCCGACGTTGTAGGTACGCAGGTCATGCGCCTCTGCCAGCACATGCGTTGTCTCTGCTACAGGTGGGGTAAAGATTTTTGAGGGAGCCTGACCAACAATCAGTCGTACCAGTTCAGAGGCAGTAATATCTTTGACATCCGCTTCGCCCACTTTTTTTCCGTCACGTAGCACTGTCACACGATTGGTCAGGCGAAACACTTCGTCAAGACGATGCGTGACATAAATCATACCAACGCCACGGGCGCGAAGCCGATTCAACACATCGAAGAGCAGGGAAACCTCTGCTTCGGGTAAACTAGAGGTTGGTTCATCGAGTACGAGCAGGTCGATTTCTTTTGAGAGGGCGCGAGCGATGGCAACGATAGACTTATCGGTGCGCGAGAGGTCGGCAATACGTGCGTTGGGGTCAATATCGCTACCTAGCACCTTCAAAGCTTCGACGGCCTCGACCTTTTGCCGCCGCCAGTCGATAAGACCATTGCGGCGCGTATAGCCCCGTCCAATTGCGATATTTTCAGAGACAGTCATCCAATCGAACAAGCCCAGGTCTTGATGGATGAAGGCGATTGGCAATTTCTCGACATCGCGTGACTGCACAGGTTGACCTTTGAAGAGAATCTCTCCCCTGTCCGGTCTGTGAACACCTGCAAGCATCTTGACCAGCGTCGATTTACCTGCGCCATTCGCACCCAGCAAGGCATGAATCTCTCCGCTCTGGATATCAAGGTCTACGCCAGCAACGGCGAGCGTCCCCCCCAACTGCTTGACCACTCCCCGGAAGCTCAGTAACGGCGGTGTAACTGCATTCATAGATTTCTCCACTATCTGTAGCGGCGAAATTCATTGCGCCCATATGCTACATGGATATGCGAAGGACGTATACGAACCAACAAATAACCGTAATAGATTTTGACCAATGAATGTGAAACTATGTAGTACCGCAATTATGAAATTTCACACTCAGAATCAGTAACTTCGTAGAACCCGATTTATCGATGGGTTCTAGCCTGGTGAACCCATCGATAAATCGGGTTCTACGAAATTGCCGATATCATTTCTCAAAGTTCATTATCACGGCTGTACGTCGGACGTACCGCCGTGATCAATCACGGCACTACATGAGTTAAGCGATAGCGATAGGATGTACCCAGGAGCCTGTTGCTCCGAGTAGGCGTAAAGGGGTGACAATCAAGAGAAATTCATACACGCGCTGTGCTGCAAGTTCCTCTAAATAGAGGTTCTCAAGGTGCGTGATACCGTTATGTACAAGCAGGAAACGATGCACGGGATGACTCATAGGCGGTAATGCTTCCACTGACATCGTATCGGCTCCTGCCAGTATCATCCCCTGCTCAACCAGAAACTGTGCGGCTTCGAGGCTCAATCCAGCAATAGAGTCACGGTAGATGAGGTTATCATCACGAAGATACTGATAATAGCCTGTACGTACCAACACGGCTGTTCCCGGTTGCATCGTCGTTTCCTGGCGTGATAGCGTTCCCTGCACATCTTCGGCTGTAATAGCATAGTTTTCTGGCAGCACAGGCACGCCTTTATAGCCAGCAACATCAAGCAGGATACTTCGAGTGATGATGGGTGGCATCTCGGCGATACTCATAAATTGCTGTCCAGTATAGCTTCCGAGTTGCGCCGCCGGAATCGTTTTGCCTTCACCAGCGAAAATATGAACGTCGCCAGCAGGATCGAGTTCTCCATCCGCATTCTGATATTCGCCAACGTGACAGAGGGCGTCAATATGCGTTGCGGTATGTGCCGACATTGTGATGACTTCGGCGGCGGCTGATGCAGGAGCTATATCCTTCAAATCTCCATGCCGAATGCGCCCACTGAGCGTGTAGGGAACCATCGGGCCAGGAACCTGCATTCCCTCGTAATGCATCACCGCAAGGCTATACACCGTGCCACTATGCACGAGACCCATCAATGATTGCGTCAGTTTAGGAACGGGCAGCTTTCCATAGGGAGCCATATTCCCTGGCTGCACCGTCGATTCGAGTTTTGCCACGATATTTTCATCTCCTGTACATCTCGGCTAATAGTTGAGTATGCCCCCATCAGCATTGAGAGCCTGTCCCGTCATATAACGCGAGTCGGGGTTTAGCAGGAACGAAACGATAGCCGCAACATCAGCACCATCACCTACATAGCGTAGAGGAATACGCGAGACACGCGAGGCACGTATCTCTTCGGGAGCCTGGCCTGTGACGTTCGCAATACTCTGGTCAACGACGTGCTGCATCGGCGTCTCATTGATGCCTGGACATACTGCATTGACACGTACCCCGTATTCAGCACTATACAGAGCCAGTGTTTTCGTCATTGCCAGCACTGCCGCCTTGCTAACGTTATAAATAGGATGGTAGATAGTGCTTGCCATCTTGCCAGCGATAGAAGCCATATTCACAATGCGACCACTACGTTGCTCTATCATGTGTTCGAGGGCAAGTTGACAGGAGAAATAGACGGCCTTCGCGTTGACATTCATGATGAGATCCCAGTGTGCCTCGTCCACATTCAGTGGCAAGGCAATACGCTGTACACCTGCGTTGTTCACCAGAGCATCGAGTCGATGAAAGGTCGCAAGTGTTGTATCGATCATGCGTTGACGGTCTTCCGCAAGGAGCATGTTCAGTGGAAGAGCAAGGGCTTCTCCGCCACCAGCGCGAATCTCTTCAGCGACACGCACAACCGCTTCACCCTGCAAATCTACCAGCACGAGCTTCATTCCATCTGCACTTAGACGTTGCGCGATGGCCTTTCCGATACCTTGTCCGGCCCCCGTCACGATTGCGACCTGACCTTGCACAGGATGCTCCATAGACTAGACTCCTCATCTCAAGATAATCGTCTGTTACGAAAGCATGAGTGAAAACAGTTTTCATATTTTCACTTTGTTTTCACAATGATAACATAGAGAGGCTCATCCGTCAAGGGGTAGATTTATTGACAGTGAAGCAAGGACATGATATGCTTTATCATAAACACGAACATATAAACCAGCTCTCCACAAAGTGAAATACGCATTGATGAGAAGGAATTTTCAGAGGATTTCATGAAAGAAGCTCTTAAAAAAGCAGCCGTATCTTCTCCAAAACTGGTGGACGTGGCTCAGTATGCAGGTGTGTCACCTGCGACCGTTTCACGAGTTCTCAATAATACAGCTCCTGTCCATGAAAGCACCCGTGAGCGCGTGCGAGCTGCTATCGCTGCGCTAGGATATCAGCATCCGCTTTCCATGTCCGACACTCGCATAGCAGATGGCACGATTGCCTTGCTCATTACCGATATCCTGAATCCGTTCTTTCCAGAAATTGTGCGTGGAGTTGAAGATGAGGCAGAGTCAGGTGGGTTTATGCTGTTGCTGTGCAATACGTCTGAAGACCCTCTGCGTGAGAAAAAAGCATTGCAAGCACTCTCTGAAAGGCATGTCGATGGTATTATCGCCTGTGCCTCGCGTATCCCTACAGAAGACCTGATTGCGTTGCATGAACGCAACAACACGCCACTCGTGGTGATTAATAGGCGGCTTCATCGGCCTGATATCCCCTGCATCGTTGTTGATTTAGAGGATGCCACATACCGTTCCGCTCAACATTTACTCAACTTGAACCATACGCGCCTGGCCTATCTTTCTGGTCTCGAATCCTCAGAGTCTTCACGGGCGCGTCGGCACGGTATAGAGACAGCACTTGCAGAAGTCGGTCTTACTCTTCCACCCGAAATGTGTCCCTCTAGCTTTCCCAGTATTGAGGGAGGCTTCCAGGCCGTTTCCGCACTCCTTACATTACCGGAAGACAGAAGGCCCACCGCAATCATTGCTTATAATGACATCATGGCCTTTGGTGCGCTACACGCGCTCCGCACACACGGATTACACGTTCCCGATGATATCTCGGTTGTCGGCTGCGATGGCCTTTTGATGGCAGCACACTGCAATCCCCCACTTACCACTATTGACCAGCCGAAATATACGATGGGACGACTTGCAATGCAAACCTTACGTCAAATACTCAATAATCAGCAGAGCCTTATGGGGGGATATACCCTGATGGAGAGTCCTCTCATCATCCGTGAATCGAGCGGTCCCTGCCCTCATAAGTAAATGGGCTACCTTTTTACATAAAGATACTATATGAGTTACCGAACATCTATAATAGCGTTGTACTGAGATAGGGGAACATACATACGTCGATGAAGGGTGGATTCTAACCTCGCGCTCTCGCGCTCTTGCGGTCAAAACAAACATGACCATGCAAAGAATTGGCAAACTGGGGGCAAATCATGCGTACAGATCAGAAACTGGCTGTATTTCAATTTCGTAACTCATCTCAATGGAAGAGCATCCGATGGTTCGCACTCGCAACTACCGTTTTCATTTTTTTCATGATGCTCTCTTCCACAACAGGCGTATGGAACAACCTGTTCCATACGACGAAACACTATGTACATGCAGCAACAGGAACAAGCACACCTCGTGTCAACGCACCCTTTTTTAACTCACCTGTTCCATTTAACCAGACGGCTATTTTCTGGTTTGGCGATGTGACATCAACCGATACGTATACCGATGTCCGCGTAGGCTACAACTCACAAGAATTGTACATCGATCTACAGACCGTTGATCGCTACTTATGGTACGACACCAATACGAAATCTCCTAACGTCAATGTAGGAGAT
>DAIQNC010000093.1:0-1408 GCA_036788655.1 Ktedonobacteraceae bacterium | reverse complement strand
CGGTGTATATCAGCGTTGCAAATAACACATACAAATTCCAGGCAGCAGTCAATGGGTATACGAAGCGAAGCAATTATCAACAGGCATACGTTGCAAACGGGAATGCATGGACAGCTACAAAAGTTCCCTTTGGAGCCTTTTTTAGTTGGCGTGGACACGGCTTCAATGGGCCAGAGGATAGAGGCTGGTCAATGGAATATCATATTCCATTCTCATCGTTAGGTGTATCAACGCCGAGTAAAGGAACAGTCTGGAAGCTGGCGGTCAAAGTCCATAATCAGGATAACGCTGCAAATTCGCCATCTCATGATAAATGGTGGCCTGTGTCTGCCAGTGAAACGAACCCGTCAGGTTGGGGAGATTTGGCCTTTGGTATTCCTACCTATCAGTCACCTTCGACCCAGAACCAATCAACATTCACTATTCGCAATGGCTTGAACAATCAGGTCGTGAACGATGCAATGGTTGGTGGTTCGCTTGGATGTGGGAACAATGTCTCCAATGTCTGGACTCAATTAGAAAACACCAGCTATCCAGGTGCAAATCATGTGAACATCCAGAATGAAGGCGATGTATCGGACTGGAATTGTTTCTCCAAATTCTATATCACCTTCCCGTTAAGTTCGCTTCCTCATGGACAGAGCCTGATCAATGCAAAGGTGACGTTGTACGAATATGGCAATTCGGGTTCTCTGGGAAAACCCAATCCCTCGTATATCCAGGTTGCCGTTGTCAATCAAGATTGGAGTCCCTCGACACTCACCTGGAACAATGCTCCTCTGGTACAGGAGAATATCAACTCCATTCGCGTAAATACGATTCCTAAACCGAGTATTCCGTGGCCCGGTATGGCTGTCACATGGGATGTGAGTAGCGCGGCAGCAGCAGCATATGCAGCAGGGCAACCACTCAGACTGGTATTCTACTCAACGGATAATCAGTATAATACTGGCAAGTATTTCACATCTTCCAGCGTCGGTAACTGGGATGCGAATGGTAGGCCAACTTTACAGATGACACTTGGAGCATAGCAGAGGTCATGCAACAACCCATTCCTAAGCGCGTTTATGACCTTGAACAACCACGATATTTCGGTGCGCCGACGTTTCCGTCGCACGCACCGGGATACGTCTATACGCTACACAGGCGTCACGAAGCAAGTTCGCATGAGCATCGCACGAGTGCCTCCGGCTCCTACTATGCCTCGGAGCATTCGGGGACACACATCGACGCGCTCTGCCATCAAGCCGAAGAGCATCATCTCTATGGTGGGCGTGAAATCACTAGTCAGCTCCAGACATCTACAGGATTTACGGAGCTAGGTGTAGAGACCATTGAACCTATTGTTACGCACGGCATCCTGCTCGATGTGGCGCTGAAGAAGGCCATCGATATGGGTTGGGTCGAT
>DAIQNC010000092.1:0-9635 GCA_036788655.1 Ktedonobacteraceae bacterium | reverse complement strand
GATTCAGGTTGGAAACCGCGTCCTCTACGATGGCAAGCGCGAAATGGCGGTCGAAGAGCGTGATCTGGGCATGGTCTTCCAGGACTACGCACTGTGGCCCCACATGACAGTAGCACGCAACATCGCTTTCGGTATGCGTTTGCATCGTAAGCCGACATGTGAAATCAAAAAGCGTGTGCAGGAACTGCTTGAACTGGTCAACTTGTCGGGCTATGGCGACCGCTATCCCTATCAGTTGTCGGGTGGTCAGCAACAGCGTGTTGCTGTAGCCCGTGCGCTCGCTACTGAGCCGCGTGTCGTGTTGCTCGACGAGCCGCTCTCAAGTCTCGACGCGGCTCTGCGTGAGACGATGGGAGCCGAACTGGTCGAACTGTTCAAACGTCTCAAAATCACCTCTATCAACGTCACGCATGACCAGAACGAGGCCATGATGATGTCCGACCGCATCATGGTTCTCAAAGATGGCAAGGTGCAGCAAATCGGCACACCGACCGACCTGTATCAGCATCCCACAAATGCCTTCGTTGCATCCTTCATGGGTGCTGCAAACATGTTTCCTGGCGAACTGGTACGCGACGGAAGCATGATAGCGGTACGCCCTGAACATGTCATGCAAGAAGAAAAGATACTGGTGGGAAGCGTTGATGATGGCTTGCGTGAGAAACTGAATGGACGTGGAAGTCTGCTCTGTCGTCCTGATGATGTGTGCCTTCATGCGGAAAAACAGTCGTCTGGACAATCTAATGGTACAGTAGGCACGACTACAAACATGCTGATTGGCACTGTCACACACTCATCATTCGTTGGTGGACGATGGCGTACACTCGTCGATGTTGGTGAGGGCGAGAAACATATGGTGCTAGCCTTCGCATCTGCGCCGTTCCAGATGGAGCAACGTGTATGGGTGGAGTTGCCTGTGGAGAGATGCCATATCGTGCCGATGTAGCTTTATGGCAATCATTGAATCTATAAGTTGAACGTTTGTGGTGTGGGGTGCAGGGTGTAATGAATTATGCCCGTACATTGTATCGTTGCCCCGAAAATCCTCAATAATGGACCTGTTCCCACCACGAATGTTCTCACTAACACTGACATGTACGGGCATAATTCATTACACCCTGTTGCTTTCTACGGGCGTTCACAATCATTGAATAATCTCCATCACATCCTGCTTACAAAATGTTATATATATTGACAAAAATGTTGTATGTATGCTATATTGTGTTGTATGAAATATGATTTGTGTATTAGGTATCCTCATGAGGGTTATGTATGCCAGAAATGAAAATTTACAATCGCCTTACGATGCTGAGAGCGGAAAGGGGCTTATCGAGGCTCGCGCTTGCCAACGCGCTAGGCATCAACTATCAGACCATCGGCTATCTGGAGCGTGGAGAATATAATCCTAGTCTTGAACTGGCGTTCCGCATCAGTGAGTTTTTTCATCTGCCGATAGAGGCAATTTTCTCAACGCACCCATTCAAGCCGTTGAGTGAAGAAGTCTATAGTCGGCGACAGAGTGAGAAGGATGGTGTGTCAGAATGAACAATCAAGAACACATGCCGATAATTGATCCGGAAGATATGCTACAAAAGCGACCAGGGCGATTTATGCGTTACCTCACCGTTTGTGGCCTCTATCTCAGCTTTTTCACCTGTTTAGCAGCTTTACTGCTCAACTGGCTGATTCCCGCTCACATGATGATATGGATGCCCGACTGGTTAATACAGATGGTAGAGAACAATCGTATAGCTACTCTAATTGTTCCCTTGCTTTTTCTGATTATCTGTTACTGGGAAGTACGTGACATAACGAGCGATATCCTTGCGATTCCTGAGCGTTATCTGGATGAAAGACAGCGCATGTTGCGTGACCAAGTGCAACGTTCCGCCTACAAAATTCTTAAATGTGCGTGTCTGGTCGTTCCTGTAATAATACTTGTATGTAGTTTGCTCTTGTCCCATCCTTTCCCTGTACAGCCATTACCGACGATGTTACAAAGTAGTTCCACAATACACATAATGCATGTCAACGTACAGATACCTTCGGAAAAAGCTAGTGGTGTTGTACAACAGATATACGTACTACATCCGTTGATCTATACAGAAGGCAAACCAGTTGCAGGAATAGCAATTCAACCTCCTATCCAGCCCATTTTCTGGCAAAGAACTTCTGATATGGCTCCTCAGCAAACATCATGGTTGAATGACCCAACGAATATGGGGTTGTTCTTCGGTACGTTCTTGCTCAGTCTTTTTCTCGCAGTCTCTGCACTGCCTATGGCCTTGCTGGCATGGAGAAGAAAGATGTAGGGGCGTTATTCTATAACGCCCTGCACCTCGGATAACCTCTTACAAGCACGACAATTGTACCTTATCCTACAAACGTCGCAGCAGTCATCACACCAACAGCCAGCACTGTCAGGGCAAAGCCGATAATGGCCCAGCGACGAGCGGCAGTTCCACTCTCCGTCTTCATGCGGCGAATTGCGGGGCGTAACGCGCCATCACCAATACCCAGGAGCGCAACGGCAATGACGAATGCCGTGAGAATGCAACTTCCCCATGCGCTCCCAAAAAGGTCTGAAAAGCCGTTTGTTCTCGTAATCAGTACAATACCGAAGCCCATTGTGAGCGTTCCAGTGTAGGTGAGAAAACGCACGATGTTGATGGCGAAGGGAATGAGTTTCTCGCGCTCCCCTTGCTCAATAAATGGGATGATGAAAAACGCCAGAAGTGCGTAGCCACCAACCCACATTGTTGCTGCCAGCACATGACCATAGCGTATGAGCCATGAGACAACCTGCATTACGAAAGCTCCTTCATTGAAATAGGTTCCTGTGCTTGAACGCAACGATGAATAATCCACTCACCGATAAATGCACCGGGCGGCCCTGCTGTAAACAAGACAACTGCTGGAAACCACCAACCCCATATGCCATCTAGTGCCGATGTTGCTACAATAACCAGAAGCAAGAGAAAATTGATACCGTGCAGTGGGCCGAGGATATGGACAATCGCTCGCTGCCCTGTTATTGCCGCCAATATCAATAGTATCAAAAGAATGAGATCAATGAAAGCAACCAGCCGCACGACACGTAGGCGTTTCTGGATGCGTTCAATCTGCTGCATCGAATTCATCATGACAGTTGCTCGTATTTTGCAAGCTCTGACGCAATCCAGTTCTGCATAAAACTCTGTGCCAGTTTGATTACTTGTGGCGATGCTTTCGTAGGTGATCCCGAATCGAATGGCGGTTGTGGGTCATACCCCATGAGAAGTTGCGTAGCTTCGGCGATTTCGTCTCCTGCGATTTGTGCCGTGAGGTAGAGAGCCATGTCGATACCAGCAGAATTTCCGGCAGAAGTGATGATTTTGCCATCGTGTACATAGCGTTCCTGTGGACAGGCTATCGCACCAAATGAAGCCAACATATCCATAACAGGCCAATGTGTTGTTGCTCTCACGCCTTGAAGTAGTCCTGCCGCACCAAGCAGGAGCGTTCCAGCGCAAACTGAGGTCGTCCACTGTGAGGTCTCGTGCGCTGTTTGTATCCACGATAATACGCGCTCACCTGGTGGAACGACAGGACTGCCAGCGCAGACGACAAGAACATCGGGATGGGAAACCTCGTCAATTCCATAGTCGGCAACAAGTGTTAAAAAACCTGAATCCATGCGCTTGGGGCCGGGCGTCTCCGCCACAAACTTGACAGTTGCACCAGGGATACTACGTAACGCTTCATATGGCCCGGTGGCATCACTGGCGGTCATTCCTTCATGCAGGAGAATGGCAATTGTGATTGGCTTGTCTTGCCCGGAAGGGAAAAATGACATGAGGCAAACTCCTTATTTCAAACAAAATTGATACGCATTTCAAACATGTTTCAATCATAGCAAAAGCTGTTATAATATGTCAAGGCCGAAGAGACAGAAAACCGTCGGTTAGCTCCATGTTGTGCCGTGATTTATCACGGCTGTGTATGTTGTGATAAATCACGGCACAACATGGAGCTAAGATATTTCATCATTGAACAACATGCAGAGAATGAGAGGTTCAACTATTAATGGTAGGCAGATTTCGTGAACGGCGACAGGCGCGTATGCGTGAGGCCAGTATGCAGGCGGCAGAGGAGATGACGACTAGCGACCCGAAAGACCGCATTCTCGAAGTTGCTGAACGCCTTTTTGCCGAAAAAGGGTTGGAAGCTGTTTCTTTGCGAGCCGTCACAGCTGAGGCTGGCGTCAATATTGCCGCCGTCAACTACTATTTTGGCTCAAAGGCCGCGTTGTTACAGGCGATGACGCAACGATTTTTCCTTTCCGTGAACAGAGAACAATTGCGTCGCCTTGAAGAGCTTGAAACAAAAACATCGACTCCATCAGTACAAGACTTGCTCGTTGCCTATGCATTCCCCATTTTTGATGTCTTCGACTCTCCACGTGGTCGAGAATGGGTACAGGCATTGATGATGATACGAAGTGCCGCGTTCTCAGGAGCAGTATCAAGTGTGATGGAAGGAGAAGGCGGCACAGAAGTCACAAGCCGCTACTATGAAGCGTTACGGCGTACCTTGCCCCATCTCTCACCTGATGAACTGTGGTGGCGGTTTGAGCGTACTCATGGCTTGCTTATGGCAAATCAAGGGAGACGTACCGTCAATACGTCTCAAGATGAGAGCAAGGGGAAGACACGGCGCGATGAACGTGCATGGCTCATCTCGTTTCTTGTTGGCGCACTACAAGCCAGCGCAACTGAAATAGCGATGTAGTGGTGTGCCTCTTGAAAATGCCGTTTCATGTGTGTCGTTGAACCAGTAACATGCATTCACTCCACATAGTTTCATTCCATGTACAAATACCTTTACGGGCTACTCAATGGAATGTGTCAATGTGCTTCATTGTGTATAATTATGTATTATATATCAATGAATATTGACATAAAGGTATAAATACTATATACTCATTTCTATGTATCGAAAGTTACATACGAATAAATTTCCTCGCGCAAGACTTATGCAATAACTATCGTTCAGTCACGTAATCTATCTGTTTGCCATCCTATTATAGTAAAAAATTATTTTGACCAGGAGAAAATGTATGCAATTACGATGGCTTTCGTCAAAGAAAATGAAGCTATTAAGCACTATCATACTTGTTGCGGTAGTGGTGTCAGCAGTTTTCTTGACGAACACATCCCATCTGCGCGGTGCTCAGGCCGCAGGTGTAGTGAATGCTGTGCAGTATGTAAATCCATTGACGGGGACAAGTGGTGAAGGAAATACATTTCCTGGTGCAGATGTCCCCTTTGGAATGGTGCAATGGAGTCCTGATACGACGACTATAGGTTCTGCTGGAAGTAGCTATGACTACAATAGTACGTCACTACATGGATTTAGTCTCACGCATATGAGTGGTGCAGGTTGTTCGATTTATCGAGATATTCCTTTTATGCCGTATGTTGGTTCAGTAAAATCGTCTCCGGCTGGAAGTAATGCCTATGATGCAAGTTTCTCGCATAGCAGTGAGGTTGCTCAACCGGGATATTATAGTGTAACGTTGAGCAAATCGAATATCAAGTCAGAGCTAACTGTCACACCACGTACTGGTTTTGGTCAGTTTACCTATCCTTCCTCGACATCTTCCACGATGCTGATAAGCACCACGAGTGCAACGGGCAATTCGGCAGCATCAGTAAGCATCTCAACGAGTGGTAGTACGGTAACTGGCTCCGTGACCAGCGGTAATTTCTGCTCAAACAATGGCCCGTATACCCTCTACTTCGTGGCGCAGTTCAGCCAGCCCTTTAGCGGCTATGGAACCTGGAAGGGTTCGACTGTTCATAAGAGTTCAACTTCGACTTCTGGTTCACAGTCGGGTGCGTATGTTAGCTTCAACACCACTTCGAATCATGTTGTGCTTGTCAAGGTTGGCGTCTCCTATGTCAGCACTGCCAATGCACTTGCAAATATTCAGGCAGAGAATAGCGGTTGGAATTTTACGAGTGTCCGTGGAGCAGCAAGCACTAACTGGAACAACGCGCTCAACAAAATTCAGGTGAGCGGTTCTAGCACCGATATGAGTACCTTCTACACCGCACTCTATCATACAATGCTCTTCCCCAGTCTCTTTAGTGATTATAACGGGCAGTATCCCGGTTTTAATCACACGGTGTACACGCTTGCCTCTGGTCACGCACAGTATGCCAATTATTCGGGGTGGGACATTTATCACGGTGAGGTTGCGTTGCTCGCTATGCTTTTCCCATCTCAGACAAGCGACATGATCAGCTCTATATTGAACGATTATAGTCAGAGCGGTTGTCTTCCTAAATGGTCGGTAGCGAATTATCATACCGATGTAGAAGACGGAGATTCGGCTGACCCGATTATTGCTGAAGCTTACGCCTTCGGAGCAACAGGCTTTAACACATCACTCGCGCTCCAGGCAATGATAAAGGGTGCGACAACAGGGTGTACCAGTGGAAGCTATATCGAGCGTCAGGGACTGAGCCAGTACCTGAAATACGGCTACATCCCCTATGGCACGGCAGGACTCAATGGGACTGCCTCTGCGACATTGGAATATACGAATGATGATTTCGCTATCTCGCAGTTCGCAAAGGCTCTTGGTGACTCAACGGATGCCGCAACCTTTGCCAGTCGTGCAGAAAACTGGAAGAAGCTCTTCGACTCCGCGACAGGCTTTATCGAAGCCCGTGACTCTTCCGGGGCATTTGTCTCAAATAGCAAAGGTAGTACAGGCTTTCACGGCGGCACGGACGCGCAATACACATGGATGATTCCCTACAACGTGTCTGGTGTCATCAGTGCAATGGGTGGAAGCGCAAAAGCAGTCAGCGAGCTGAACAAGCTCTTCACTCAATTGAACGCTGGCAAGTTCTCCCGATACGCTTATATGGGGAATGAACCTTCTACGGCGTCTCCGTGGGCCTATGACTTTGCCGGACAACCCTGGCAAACACAATCCGTTGCGCGGAAGATCGAGACGCAGCTCTATTCCAATTCGGTAAGCGGTGTCCCTGGTAACGATGACCTGGGGCAGATAAGTTCCTGGTATGTCTGGGCCGCTATTGGTTTCTACCCTGAGTACCCCGGTGCGAGCGATGTTGTGCTGGATAGTCCGCTCTTCTCGCAAACGACCATCACACTTGGAAATGGTCATCAGGTGGTTGAGAATGCATCAGGTGCGGCTGACAATGCTCCCTACATACAGAGTATGAGCGTTAATGGCGCGACCTCTACCTCAACGTGGCAGTCGTTCTCTACGCTGGCAAACGGTGCAACGTTCCAATATACGCTTGGCACATCTGCGAATACCTCGTGGGGAAATACGTCTATTCCCCCATCATTCTAGGTTTTACAGAATGTAATGAAGAGCCAGGTAGCAACTGTATCATTTCTGGATGATAGTGGTCGCCCAACTATTTGTGGCAGCAGAAAATTCTTTCTGCTGCCACAAATAGTTGGGCGACTCGATCTTTTCTGCTGAGAAAAAGATGTAAGAGCTGCTGGCGGCCCCATCACTCTCAAAGCGGAGACGTGGTAAAATGCAAACGTACTGGTGTGCGTTTTCTGTTTGACGCTGTGTATCGACGCATGACGCTGGAGGTGCAGTGCAAGGGAACCATGTCTTTACTGATACCATAACTGGTGAGCAATTCGACCGCAAAGCATTGTTGAATGGTGGACATCGCCCGGTCAGCCGATGTGAGCAGAGAACACATCCAGGCGGGTTTACAGGAGCAGAAAGGTAACACGGCTATGAACGATACAGATGAAGGAACTCTTTCTGCTCGTCCTACGCGCTCACCCTTCGAGGTGGTCGCGCTAGTCGCATCGGCAGGCGGTGTAGAAGCGATTTCGGCCTTAGTGCGCCACTTGCCAGCGGACTTCCCGGCGGCGGTGATCGTCATGCTGCACTTAGGTCCAGGGAAAAACCATCTGATCGAGATTCTCGACCGCGCCTCAGAGTTGCCTGTGCAATGGGCCACGCGCTATGAGCCATTTCAGCCGGGACGAGTGTATGTTTGCCCCTCTCGACAGATGCTCCTGGTGCAGCCAGACCGAACCTGCGACCTGGAGCCATATGATTCGATTACCCAGTCCAGGCCAATATCGGCCTTTTTGCAGTCGCTCGCTGAGAGTTACGGGCCGCACGCACTGGCGGTCATTCTGACAGGCATGTGGAAGGATGGCGTCGAGGGGGTTCAGGCACTCAAGGCGTCGGGGGGAACGGTGCTGGTGCAGAGCCAGGAGAGTGCCATACAGCCAGGGATGCCACATGCCGCTATAGCGACTGGGGTCATCGACGGGGTGTTGCCGCTCCAGGAGCTTGCCCATGTGATTCCGAGCATCGTCACTGGAGGACAACTGCCGCGCTCGTACTCTGAAATTGAGGCGGTTTCCGCGCTGTTCCGGGGCCATGATGAAACGTCCGCGAGTCTGCGCGACATGGCATGGGAGCGCACCGCTTTTGGGCCAGTCAGTCGCTGGCCTGTCAGTCTTACTACCACTGTCCGGTTGATGATGGACAACGGCGTCGCCATGGCCCTCTTCTGGGGGCCAGAGTTACGGATGCTCTACAACAATGTCTATCGTCCCCTGCTGGGTAGCAACCACCCACAGGCCATTGGTCTGCCCGCTCATGAGGTCTACCGCGACATCTGGCAGCACGTCGAACCTCTGTTTCAGCAGGTCACGACCTTCGGTCAGGCACTCCACCGGGACGATCAGCACTGGACGCTGTTGCGAAACGGGCGTGTGGAAGACGTGTATGCCACCAGCGACTATAGCCCCGTCCGCGATGAGCAGGGCAACGTTCAAGGAGTCCTGCTTACCGTTCTCGAAACCACCGGACACGTACTGGCGGAACGGCGAGCGATGACCCTGCGTCAACTGGCTGCTCCGATTCTGCACATAGACGATCAGCGAGAGGTCTGCGAACACGTGATGCAGATTCTTGGACACAACCCGGATGATGTTCCCTTCGCCCTGCTCTATTTCGTCGATGCTCCCCGTGTCACACTGAGACTGGGCGCGGCAACCGGAATCGAAGCCGGCACGTTTGCTGCTCCCCATGTAATTCACGTGAGTGAAGGCAATCCTGTCTGGCCTCTGGCAACGGTGCTTGAACAGGGCAAGCCGCTTGTACTCGATGATCTCACGACGCGCATACGTGGCCTCTCCACTGGCTCTCAGATGAGGCCACCTTCGAGTGCTATCCTCTTGCCACTCACACCGCTGCCCGAAGAACACATTCAGGGCGTCCTCATCATCGGACTGAGTACACGTGGCATCTTTGATACACCCTATCGGGAGTTTCTCGAACTGGTGGCGGCTCAGGTCTCGGCAGGGTTTGCCACCGCTCGTGCCGCGCAACGCGACGCAGAACGCATGGAAGCACTGACCGCTCTGGATCGGGCCAAAACAGACTTTTTCTCGAACATCAGCCACGAATTTCGTACTCCACTGACACTGCTGCTTGGGCCGCTCGAACATATCCTCAAGCAGCACGACCAGTTGCCATCAGCCGCGCTCGACGACCTGTATCTGGTTCAGCGCAATGCCAGTCAGTTGCACAAGCTGGTCAATACCCTGCTCGATTTTTCCCGTAT
>DAIQNC010000091.1:0-9641 GCA_036788655.1 Ktedonobacteraceae bacterium | reverse complement strand
CCACATGGATATTATCATCAACCAGCCTGGAATGCATAAGGATTGGCCTGCTTACTCCACGGATAATCTGACCCTTCCCCAGTATAGCTATGTCACAATCACAATACGCAACTATGACCTGGGTGATACGCCACTACCTGCCAACTCACCATATAACAAAGTTCAGGGAACTGTCGGGGATAGTGCCAGCGTCGATGGGACAGTGTACAAAGCTCTGGCTGAAGATAAGGTCGCACACACCTTCACTGTTTCCGGCCTCAACCTGAATGTTCCTATTCCTGGTGATGGCTTGAAAGGAGCCAGTTACAACACAGTTACATTCACTATCAAGACTGGTGCGGCTGGAACTTACACCTTTCAATGTTATGATCCGTGCGGTACTGGTATGTCAGGCTGGAACGGGCCAATGATGACGCCAGGGTATATGACAGGAACGATAATCATTCAATAAGCTTGCCGGTCCTTCTACATTAAATACACTATATACATCATAAAACTCTCTTTACAATAATATATATTGTAATGAGGGTTTTATGATACCATAAATAAAGCAATCAGGTGAACCTCTATCTTTCATTGAGAAATATGTCAAATTTGTGACTTCCACACCTGCACAGTTCCATCCACGCTCGCGGACGCAATCATGCTTCCATCAGGCGACCATGCAACGTCGAAGACGCTATCCTGATGTCCGTGATACATCATCAGCGTCTGACCCGATGTAGAGTCCCAGACGCGAATGTAGCTTCCGTCGCCACCTGATGCGATACGCTTGCCATCAGGCGACCATGTGAGCGCATACGTCTGTCCATCAAAACCCGTATACGTCATGAGTGTTTGCCCTGTTGAAGCATCCCACACCTTTACAGAATTATCAGTACCAACAGGCTGATAATTTCCTGCCGCTCCTGTCCCTGACACGATGCGTTTGCTATCGTGCGACCACGCGACTTCCCATACAGGTGCGGAATGTCCCTTATATGCAACGAGCGTTTTTCCCGTCTTCGCATCCCACACCTGCACAGTCTGGTCGTAGCTTGCCGAAGCGATACGGCTACCATTGGGCGACCACGCTACGCGCTCAACCGCATCAGTATGTCCTTTATAGGTAAAGAGTAGTTTGCCCGTCTGCACATTCCACACGTCCGCCGTTTTGTCCTGGCTTCCCGACACAAGATATTTGCTGTCAGGCGACCATGATATTCCTTCGATAAAGCCCGTTTGATGCTGATAGATTGCCAGCACATGCCCGTTTGTAGCATTCAATATAGTAATCGATCCATCAGAGCCACCACCTGCTATCTTTTGACCATCAGGCGACCACGCAACTGCAAAAGCATAGTGGGAAATAGATGCTTGCCAGCGTTTTGTACCCGTTTTTGCATCCCATACTTGCACTGTTCCATCGTTGCCACACGAGGCAATATATTTGCCATCCGGCGACCACGATACGCCGATAACAGGGCCAGCATGCCCATTGTAGGTCACGAGAGCTGTTGAAATAGTTGGTACTGATGTAGTCGGGGTAACTGGAATGGTAGGCGTTGTTGGAGATGCTGCTTTACTACCCGTTGAGGTGTTGCCAGAGTTACAAGCGGTAAGCAAAAGAATCATGACGAATACAGAAATAGGTAGCGGTTGCATTTTATTGTGTACAATCTTGTGATGCATCTGTTCTCTCCTCTTCTAATAAGCCTGTTGAAGCAAGCGTAACATGAAGAAGAGCAAAACGTCATTCGCCAAAAGACGAATTTTCGATATTTTTATCTGTAGTCCGACGATGTATCGCGGACGAGAACCATATCGACATGCAAACTCGTCTGCGATACATCGTCAGACTACAGATAGCCATGCGTTTTCGCCTTAGCAAGAGCGGCTGTACGACTTCTCACATCCAACTTGTTATAGATGTGTTCGAGATGCTTTTTTACCGTTCCCTGCGTTACGACCAGTTTATTCGCAATATCGCGGTTAGAAAGCCCATCAGCGACGAGTTGTAGCACCTCTATTTCCCGTGTACTCAACGTTTCTCGCATATGAGGAGAGGAAACAGCACGACGTTCTGGCAGAAAGCTAGCTAAACGCTGTTCAAGAAAATGACTACAGTTATAGAATTGTGGAATGTCTACTTGTTCTACGACATCTCGTAGACGCAAGTAGACTGCATACGTATCCTCAATGTGGCCTTGTGTGTAGGTGAAAAATCCTTGATCGGCGAGAAGCGCAGCGACAGTATAGTGATCGCTAAAAACCTCGGCAAGCGCAAGCGCACTTTCGGTGTAGCATTGTGAACGTGCATAATCGCCCTGTGTACGCGCAAGCTCCGTTTGTACAACAAGCGTGAATAATTTCCGCGCTGTAGCTGTTTCCCCGGTTGAAATCGTAGATAAGATTTGAAGGCATGTACTAAAGTCCTGATATGCCTGCTCGACGTCATTCGATAGACGTGCGTTAAATCCCCGTGCGAAAAGAGCAACGCAAACACTCTCAACATCATCACTATGATGCGTTGAAAAAATCATTTCAGCGAATTGTTGTGATGCAGGATAACTACCGAGAATATCCACAACATATGCAAAGCCAGAAAGTGGCTCCCAGAATCCACCAGGGCAACGGGAGGATTCAGCAAGTTGCCATGCTTGATACCAGAGACGCCACCCCTGCCAGTAGCAACCGTGAGCGAAATACATACATCCCAGGCGACTCAAAAACATTGTGAGATGCTGATTGTCTTGCACATAATGGCTTGCATCAATACCCATACGCAATATTTCCCACGCCTTAGCAAAGGTACACCTGCGGCTTATCGAGCGGGTAAGAGCGGCAACAAGATGTACTACCTGAGCATACTCAGCATGTTGCCACAGCCATAGAAGTGTGGTTTGAAGCAAGTACCATTCGTGTTCAAGTTGCAATACATCATTTTTATAGCACTCGACGAATGCCAGCACGTATGCCTGCAATTCGCGTCTATCGGGTCGCAGTTGGATTGGTAGTAGTAACTCAAGGCGTTTCAATGCATCGACATCATCTGAATGCTCAAGCTGATGAGGTGGAGCGTATTGCACAAGCGTCTCCTTTACCGAAATCTGTACATCGAACATGTTCAATAACTCATCACATTGTACGCCTCTTTTTGAAGAGATTTCACAATGCATTCTGGCTTTCGTAGTGGCGTGATGTATCACTGCCGCGGCAGTGTGGACTCACAGATGCGGCAACGTGAACTCACAGACGCGGCAGTGATACATCACGCCACTACGAAGTATCCATGTAAAAGTTTGTTTACGTTTCTTGACACACCCATAGGGATAGTGCTAGCATAATTTTGTTAGCTACCCCTGGCAGCAACTCAACTACTCTCCTCTTGACGTGACTCACAGGCGTGATACATCACGCCACTACATGTAATCGATGTGACTCACAGGCGTGATACATCACGCCACTACATGTAATTATGGAGAGGTGATATTTACTCTGCATTGCTAAGGAGCGTTTCAATGAAGATTCACGAGTACCAGGCGAAAGATATTCTGTCTCGTCATGGCATTCCGGTTCAGCCGGGGCGCGTCGCCACTACGCCGGAAGAGGCCGAGGCGATTGCGCGAGATTTTGGCGTACCTGTGGTCATTAAGGCACAGGTCTACGTTGGTGGACGCGGCAAGGCTGGCGGCATCCAGTTCGGCGATACTCCCGAAGAGGCACGAGCCTCAGCGCAGCGCGTTCTGGGCATGAATATCAAAGGTCTCACCGTCGAGAAAGTGCTGGTCACACCAAAGGTCGATATTCAAGAAGAATATTATCTTGGCATTGTTCTTGATCGCAACAGTCAAGCACCTGTTGTGATGGTCTCGAAGGCTGGCGGCATCGACATCGAAGAGGTTGCCGCGACCACTCCTGAAAAAATTATCAAATATCCTATCGACATGCGGTGGGGGTTGCGTCCCTTCGAGGCTCTCGATATCGTTGCACGTGCTGGCTTCCCTCACAAAGTCGTTCGCCAATCCGCCGCCATTCTCTCTGCACTGGCGAAGGCATTCATCGAAAGCGATGCAAGCCTTGCGGAAATCAACCCACTCGCCATGACTGCCGATGGCAAAGTACAGGCCGCCGATGCAAAAATACTCATCGACGACAACGGACTCGCACGTCAGAAAGAATACGCGACGTGGGCAGAGCCGGAAGAGTCGAATCCATTAGAGTTCGAGGCAAAGCAAGAAGGTCTCACCTACGTCAAGCTTGATGGCGATGTAGGCATCATCGGCAACGGCGCAGGACTTGTCATGACGACGCTCGATATGGTGGCGCGTGTCGGTGGCAAACCTGCCAACTTCCTCGATATTGGTGGCGGCGCGAAAGCCGAAGTCATGTTCAAGGCTCTGACCTTCGTTGCGCGTGATCCCCAGGTCAAAGGTATCCTCGTCAACATCTTCGGCGGTATCACACGCGGTGAAGAGGTGGCAAAGGGCGTCATCATGGCTCAGGCAGAGCTACCGAAGGGTATGCCCATTGTGGTACGCCTCTCCGGTACGGGCGCGGAAGAGGGCAAGGCACTTCTCAAAGACGCAGGACTCGACTGGGGCCGCGATATGCGCGAGGCCGCACAGAAGATTGTTGCCGCCGTTAACGCACTTGAAGCCAAACAGGAAGCAAAATAACGCAGGTTTACGCGAAGGATAAAAGCGATGAGTATTTTGTTAGACCATACTACTCGCGTCATTGTGCAGGGCATTACAGGACGCGAAGGTCAGTATCACACACGCAACATGAAGAATGCTGGAACGAACGTAGTTGGTGGCGTCACTCCTGGTAAGGGCGGAGAAACCGTAGATGGACTGCCCGTTTTTGATACAGTCAACGAAGCAAAGGCGGCAACAGGTGCAAATGCTTCGTGCATCTTCGTTCCACCAGCAGGAGCGGCAGACGCTATCATGGAAGCTGCGAGCGCGGGTATCGCATTGATTGTGTGCATCACCGAGAATATTCCGGTCATCGACATGACACGTGCTATCCTCGTGGTACGCGAACATAACGCAACCTTGATTGGCCCCAACTGTCCCGGCATGTGTACACCGGGACAGGGCAAAATCGGCATTATTCCTTATCAGATATTCACGCCCGGCCCCATCGGTTTCATCTCTCGCTCCGGGACGCTCACTTATGAAGTCGTATCGCTGCTCACGGAAGCTGGCCTCGGTCAATCCACATGCATCGGCATCGGTGGCGACCCCATCATCGGCTCGACCTTCATTGACTACCTCAGACTTTTCGAGACTGACCCACAAACGAAGGCTGTTGTCATGTGTGGCGAAATCGGTGGTAGCGATGAAGAGGATGCAGCCGAGTACATCAAGACGATGAGCAAGCCCGTCGTGGCCTTCGTCTCCGGGCGCACCGCACCTCCGGGAAAACGCATGGGGCATGCAGGAGCTATCATCTCCGGTAACACAGGCACAGCGCAGGGCAAGGTCGCAGCACTACAAGCGGCAAACGTTCCCGTAGCTGACACCATCTTCGACATTCCAGAGCTGGTAAAACAAGTGTTAGGCGAATAACGCTCGCTTTTGCCCTGAATACTATCAATCAGCAGAACCATGTAGTGCCGTGATTTATCACGGCTGTGTGTCATCTGGTACACAGCCGTGATAAATCACGGCACTACATGGTTCCGCTTTGCCAAATTTACTGCTGTGGAATAAGATGGCATGTCTCGATACAGAGACGCGACAATTGAGCCAGTCCTTTTCCTATCGGTGGAATCTCCAGGTATTCATCCAGTGTATGTGCGTCATGCCCCTTTGTTGTTCCGATGCAGAGCGATGGAATACCAAGACTGATAGGAATATTCGCATCGGTACTCGACGCTTCATACACTGGCTCGATTTCTAGCCAACGAAGCACACTTGCCGCCAACTGCACTAACGGGTCTGACTGGCTACGCTCTCCTGCTGGACGTTCGCCCAGTACCTCGATTGCTGTACTCACATTATTTTGTGACTGCTTCTCAACGATAGCTCGTACCTGTTCCGCAAGAGAGTTCAGAGAGGCAACATCAGTTGAACGCATATCCAGCACGGCTGAGGCTGATGCTGCAATCGTGTTGACGCTCGTGCCACCTTCGATAAGCCCGACGTTAAAGGTCGTTTTGGGCTGTGCAGGAACATTGAGGTCGGCAATTGTGGCAATGATGCGAGCTAACACATGAATTGCGCTAGGCTTGCCAAATGACCCGTAGGAATGCCCACCGGGGCCGTGTACCGTAATGCGCCAACGTTTGGAGCCTACAGCGCGATGAATAATGCGTCCCAGGTTGCCATCAACAGCGATAACCGCTCCCAGTTGCTCACGGTAGCGTTCTACAGCAGTACGCGCACCGAGCAGGTTTCCCAATCCTTCTTCTCCGACATTAGCAACAGCAATTATGTCGCACTCGGTCTCAATGTGCATGTCATCAAGCATATCAAGTGTCGTAAGCATGGCAGCAACATTGACACTATTATCCCCGATAGCTGGGCCACGTAGTACATTATCTTGACGTACTACCTTGATAGCGGTAGTTGCTGGAAAGACTGTATCCGTATGAGCCAGTAGCATCAATACAGGCTTGTCCATACGCTTTCCACGACGCACATAGACATTGCTAACAGCATCTATCTCCGGCGTATATCCACGCTCCTGCCATAGTGAGGCAACGAATTGGGCGCGTTCCTGTTCATGTCCGGTTGGTGCTGGCACTTCACAAATACGCTTCGCAAGATCGACAACAGCTTCAATGCGTTGCGAGGCAGCAGTCTGTAATTGACTTAATAGAGTCGGTGAAATCAAGAGGTGCAATCCTTTCCATAGAGGAAGAAAGAAACAGCAAGTAGACATTCTTGTACAGGTACTACGTGAATGCTATTTCTTGTATCGACAATCGAGACAGTTCCTACATTATCAAATCATGCCTTTTTTTGCAAACGAACCTGTGCTTCTGGTTGAAAGCCCGTGACAGGCGGTTGTATTATATAATGAAGGTTAACAAATTACGTTGGATACGTCGTATCCAGGTTATTTCATTAATATTCATCGCAAAACTCTTTTCAAGGAGAAAGTACAGACATGAGTGACAGAGAGCGAATTGACCATAATCGTCTCGTGGTTGAAGAATTCCGGGCTAATGGAGGCAAGGTAGAGGGTTGGGGGCCGTTAATTCTTGTCTCTATCAAAGGAGCAAAAACAGGGCAAACACGCATCTATCCTCTGATGAAAGTCCCTTACAACGGTCAGTACCTAGCCGTTGCTTCTAAAGGGGGCGCACCCAGAAACCCGTTGTGGTACGACAATCTAGTAGCTCATCCTGATGTCGTTGTGGAGACTGGCAACGAAACGTTCGCCGCGACTGCAAGACAGTTGACGGGCGAGGAACGAGAACAAGCCTTTACGAAAGCAATCTCTGTGTTTCCTCCTTATGCCGACTATCAGAAGAAAACGAGCCGGGAAATTCCTGTGTTTCTGCTCGAAAGGCAACAGAGTTAAGAGGAACGATCATGACAACTGGGCTTATTTATGACCCAATTTTTATGGAGCATTATACACCATCGAAGCATCCAGAGCGACCACAGCGTATCGAGCAATCTATCAAGACTATCGAGGCACTGGGATGGTTGAACCGCGAGGGGCTGGTGCTGCTTGCGCCACGTGAGGCAACCGTCGATGAACTTGCGGCTGTACATGATCGTGACTACATTCAAGATGTCCAGAATGCCAGTGAGCAGATGGTAGAGGAAGAGGCGAAGAGTGGCTACAGAACGGGCTTTTTCGCTACAGATACTTACGTCTCGGCAAAGTCGTATGAAGCCGCCGCGAAGGCCGCAGGTGCGCCACTCACTGCACTCGATGCCATGATGCGCGGCGAAATAGATAATGCCTACCGTCTCGTGCGCCCACCCGGTCATCATGCGCTTCCTGACGACGCCATGGGCTTCTGCATCTTCAACAATGTCGCTGTTGCCGCTCGCTATGCCATCGACCACTATGGCTTTGAGCGCGTCATGATTATTGACTACGACGTGCATCACGGCAATGGGACTCAGGACATGTTCTATAGCGACCCTCGCGTTCTCTACTTCTCGACGCATCAAGCTCCATTCTATCCGGGTACAGGTGCATCCGACGAAACAGGTACGGGTGAGGGCGTCGGCACAACTGTCAATGTACCACTTCCGGCAACCGTTGGTTTCGAGGCATACGAGGCTGTGTTCCGACAGGTAATGGCTCCCATTACTGACCGTTTCGACCCACAACTTATTCTCGTTTCAGCAGGGTACGACGCTCATTGGATGGACGCCATTCCCGAAACGAGTACACACACAAAGATGTACCTCTCAACAGAAGATTTCTACCATCTCAACGAAATCATTATCAATGAGGCCAAACGTCTCTGCAATGGGCGGTTGATTATGGTGCAAGAGGGGGGGTATAACATTTTGTCTATGGCTGCGTGTGTGGCTACCAGCGTAAATCAATTGCTTGGAGACGATGCCGCTGTTGACAGTTACGGGCCGCCGCCTGTGCGCGTAACACGTATCAACACTGATGTATTGATTGGAGAGCTACGACGCATCCATCGTCTCACGGGCTATCGAATGCGAAACGCGCCTAAGCCCAATATTGAACGGCTCAGACGCGAAGTGAAAGGGCCAGCAACAGACGAGCAGACACCCGAAAACGAGAAAGATGAGCAGAGCTAATGCCATCCGCAGAGCCACAGGTACGCCTTCTCACAGGACCGGATATCGCCCTCGTTGAACGTCTGCTGAACGCTTCCGAATACATTTATCAACGTTTCACAGTAGCAGAGCTTCCTTCGCTGCTCAGGCACTATCCTGCTGTTGGTCTGTTTCGTGGAAGCACACTACACGCATTCTTGCTCTCACAGACCGTGAATGCGCCCAGTGCCTGGATTGGTGGCTTCGGTATCAGTTGGTCAGAGAGTCGTGCATATAAAGAGGTGTTGTACCGCCTGCTCGATAGTATCGTTCCGTCTTTGCTCTCACGTGGCGTTCAACATCTCTACTATTCAGGGAATGATAGCGAAAGCGATTGGCTACGCGCTATCCTGCTCAATCGGGGCTTTGTTCCCTATCGTCGTCTCTATTCCTACGACAAGTACGATTTCGGGATTCCATCGCAGGGCAACCAGCAGGTACTCATTCGGCGCGTCGATCTCAAACGTGATATGGCGGCTCTGCTCAACATCGAATTTGCCTGTTTCGAGGATTTATGGCGGTATGATACCATCTCCTTTACCGATATCGCCGCCACCCACTCTTATTTCGTCGTGGCAGAACTGAACGGGAAAGTCGTCGGCTATCAGTTCAACGCCGTTGATAGTGATTACGGCTATCTCGTTCGTATCGCCGTGCATCCCTCGGCGAGCGGTCAAGCGATTGGAGTGCGGCTCATGGCTGAGGCAACACGCTTCTTTCAACAGGCACGTGTGGTGAAAATTTTGCTGAACACACAGGAAGATAATACGCACGCGCACCGCCTCTATGAATGGTTTGGCTTTGTGCGCGTACCACAAATAGGATTCGCGTTACGAAAACGTTTGTAGGGGTCATCATTCATTACTCCCATCCTGTAGTTTGTCGTGTCTG
>DAIQNC010000090.1:3973-9648 GCA_036788655.1 Ktedonobacteraceae bacterium | reverse complement strand
ATTGATAGCCCACGCGGTCTCGGCCTGATGCGTGCCGTCAACGTCAAGCACGACCTCGCTCCCGTCATCGTGCAGCAAGCACTTGAGCATGGTCTACTCCTCAACAACACGGGAACGGCAACGCTCCGCATGATTCCGCCGTTAATCCTGACCACCGCCGACCTTGACGAGGCTGCGACCATCCTAGACAAAGCATTGGCAGATGTAGCCGCGATGCCGATAGCAAAAGCATAAGCGGCATTACCTTCGTAGGGGCGTTATGCGATAACGCCCTGGCCTATCTCACCATTATGTACATCTGTACTCATGTTGTAAATGGTCGTTGATAGCAAACCAGGGCGTTATGCGATAACGCCCCTACGACGATGCCATTTCGGAAAATTTCATCATTCTATTCCCTATATTAAGAACAGGAATATATCATGCAACAACCTGTCGCACGTGTCGATGTTGTGCGCGAGACACACTACGGCGTGACCATCGAAGACCCTTACCGATGGATGGAAGACTGGAAAGGCGAGGAACTGCGGACATGGGTTCAGGCGCAAGGCGCATACACCCGTGCCTACCTCGATAGGCTACCAACACGAGCTGCATTTGCTCAACGTATTCACGAACTTGGCGACGCTGCCCCTGCCTTCTTATCCTTTAATGTGAAGGGTGGGAAATATTTCTATCTGCGTCGAGACCCCGGCGAGAATATCGGCAAACTTGTCGTGCGCGATAGCGAAAACGCTCCTGAGCGAGTGCTACTCGACCCGAACACTTTCAAAGACGACGTTCATACTGCTATTGACTGGTACTTCCCTTCACCTGACGGAAATTATGTCGCCTACGGCATCTCTCAGGGGGGTTCAGAAGAAAGTACGCTTCATATTTTAGAGGTTGGAAACGGCAAAATACTCGACCTTGCCATCAGTCGTACACGTTTTGGGCTTGTGAACTGGTTAGAGGATTCACGTTCATTCCTTTATCATCGCTTCCCCGAACAGCCCGAAGGAGCGTCGATAATGGAAAAGTACGACAATAGCCGTATGTACTTACACCGGCTTGGTGATGACCCGGAGCTAGACCCGGTGGTTTTCGGGCGTGGTGTCAGTCAGGGCGTCGAAATTGACCCCAAAGATTTTCCTTTTCTCGCCACATTTGATGATAGTCAATGGATGGTCGGCATCATTATTCATGGCGTCCTGAATGAAAAGACGCTATATGTCGCGCTCCGTTCACAACTTGAAGACCCGGTAAACATTGCATGGCGCAAAGTCGTCGATGTCGAAGACGCTGTAATAGATTTCGACCTCTCTGGCGATACCATCTATCTGCTCACTCACAAAGATGCGCCACGCTTCAAAGTCATCGCTACCTCTTTGACAAATCCTAACATCGCACAGGCAACAACCATTGTGCCAGCAAGTTCATCAGTCATTCAAGAAATACGTGTTGCAGGTGACTATCTGGTAACACGTGACCTCGATGGAGGACTTGCGCGTATTCGTCGGGTACGTCTGAGCAACAACGAAATAGAGCAAGTCGCACTCCCATTCGATGGCACAATCACACAATGGGCTGGTGAACATGGTAGTTCAACTTTGCTTCTACAAATAACGGGCTGGACTGTTTCGCCGCGTATCTACCTGTACCAGGTTGAGCAAAGTACACTGCAAGATACAGGATGGAGTCCGCCATCGCCTGTAGATTTCAGCAACGTTGAGTCACATGAGGTCTTCGCAACGGCTCCTGATGGGACACAGATACCACTTTCCATCATTCATAAAAAAGGTCTCAAACTCGATGGAAACAACCCGACATTGTTGAGAGGCTACGGCTCCTACGGCCTTTCCATGTTACCTGCATTTCTCTCAACATCGCTCGCATGGTTCGAGCAGGGCGGCGTCCTTGCCATTGGTCACATTCGAGGCGGCGGTGAATATGGCGAGGAGTGGCACAAAGCAGGGCAGAAACTCAACAAGCAGAACACCATCGACGACTTCATCGCCTGTGCCGAATATCTCATTGATCACGGCTATACGAAGGCCGGGCGTGTCGGTGGCGAAGGGACGAGTGCAGGTGGTGTACCAAGTGGTGGCTCGCTCACAAAACGCCCCGATGTGTGGGGTGCGATGATTATTCGTGTCGCGGTAACGAACTTCCTGCGCTTCGAGTTTACCGAGAATGGTCCACCGAACATACCCGAATTCGGCAGCACCACGACGGAAGAGGGCTTTCAGGGTCTCAACATTATGGATTCCTATACAAAGGTATGCAATGGCGTGAAGTATCCGGCGGTCATGCTCACGACGGGATTGAATGACCCACGTGTTGTCCTCTGGCAAGCGACGAAAATGGCGGCGCGTCTGCAAGCGGCAACAGCGTCGGACAAGCCTATCATTCTGCGCGTCGAGGAGCAAGGCGGTCACGGCATGGGGTCAATGAAGTCACAGATTGAGGATGAATTGGCAGACGAATTCGCATTCTTGATGCAATTCTTGTCTGTGTGAACAGTATAATACTCCCCATGTTGTGTCGTGATTTATCACGGCTGTGGAACAATCGAAACACAGCCGTGATAAATCACGACACAACATGGGGAGTATTGCACGACATAAGGGTTCGCAATGAGTGAAAATGGTATTTCTTCCAAGCAGTCACTTCGGCCTCATCGTACATTCCGATTATCCCGTCTCTGGCGTATCGTGCTACTCGTTCTGCTTGCAATCATTGTTGTAGGAGTCGTTGCGGCGGCTGTCTGGCTACAACCATATCCAGCAAGTAGCGACGCTGTGGCGGCTCTTCGTGGCACAGCAGATGTGACCGTGACACAAAATAGTGACATGATAGCCTTCATACCACGTAATCAGGCGAGTATCGGATTGATTTTTTATCCAGGTGCGAAGGTTGATCCTGTTGCCTATTCAGTGCTTATGGAGCAGATAGCCGAGAAGGGATACGATACCTTTATCGCTAAAATGCCTCTCAACATAGCATTTCTGAACGAAAATGCCGCAAATGCTATCATCTCTGCCTATCCGAATATTCATGAGTGGACGATTGGTGGGCATTCACTTGGTGGTGTCGCGGCCTGTGATTATGCTGCGGCACATAAAAATATCAAGGGAGTGTTGCTGTATGCGGCGTATCCGAGTAAAGATATTTCGCACGATACAGGGCAGGATTTTACCTCAATTTATGGAACGCAGGATGGCCTTGCAACGCCTGCAAAAGTGAATGCAAATAAGAAGTTACTGCCCCCGACGACTATCTATCTTCCTATTCAAGGAGGCATTCACTCGTACTTTGGGAATTATGGACATCAGGATGGTGACGGACAGGCAACAGTTTCACGTCAACAAGCACAGAGTGAGATTGTCGCGGATAGCGTGTCGTTTTTGCAACATGTAGCGGTAGTGAACTAAGAGCGTATCCGAATCCCCTCCTGACATCCACAAGGGATGTCACTCCACCGCATGTTTGGGAGTGACATCCCTTGTGGATGTCAGGAAACGGTTCGGATATGCTCTTCTTTATTGTTAAGTAGCTTATGCGTGAAGAAAACTAGTCGTTATCTTCGCCCGCTGCGTATGGTGTGCGCTCGATAACGTTGCCGTTAGCAGTGCTGACACGCTGGTACTGATAGCTATTCTTCCCCTTCGGGCTGAGGTAGCCGTTCGCGGCGAGATACTCGGCGGCATCGCCAACGGACTCAACCAGAGCAGGCTCGAAGGCAAAGTTATTGGCAAAAGGCAGATTGGAACTGATTGAGCGACCCAGAGCGCGATGCTCGGCCTCTACGCCCATAATCTGCGCGGCAATCTGCGACAGGCGCGGCTGTCCGTATTGAGCGAACTCGCTGACAGCAGCCAGATAAGCGGCGATGAAGGCTTCTTCGAGTTGCTGTAAGGTAGCGATGAACGTTCCCTGGCTCTCGAAGGTATCATCACCTTTGGGGAAGCTAAACGTACCGGTGAGTGGCTTGCCTCCTGCACTGACCAGGAAATCGCGGTGAATCTGCTCTTCTATGACAGCAGCGATAAGATAATCAAGATTAGCTCCACTGATACCGAGCTTACCAGCGTTCGCAATACCATGAGTGTAGAAGGTGACTGCAAGTTCCTCTGCTGTAGCGGCGATGCTGAGGATAGATACAATGCTATCTTCCGGGCCTTCGCCACCGCTCGCATGTGCGGTGTTATGCTTCGGCAGCAGAAATGCTCCTGCGGCTCCTGCAACTGCGATACCAGCAGCACCTGCGGCTGCTCCTTTGATAAGTGAACGACGTGAACTCTTTTTTGAAGATGCTCCCATTAGCTCTGAGGTAAGATTTGACTTCTCATTCATGTAGAATATATCCCTTTCAAAATTCTTAGCAACCTCTGTGTAACTAAGCGAATTTGTTGCTATTGGGATGGGCGCAGCAATGTTCATTCAGTATGTGAAATACATGCAGTGTCTGGTTGCTGTCATTTATAATAGCATCATATAGAAGTATTTCTATGGAGATATGGTTAAGGAAGCATGGAGAATTTCCGCCTCTTATGCTCAACCGGGTGAAGATTTGAACGAATATACGACTAATGCTCCAATTTGCCGTTCATATTTCTTGTATAACAGGAAGCACGTACAGTAAGGCTATAAATTTTCGATGATATTCACCTACAGCGAAAGCATCGGGCGCAAAAATCACAATTTCAGTATCCAGCTCTGGAAACACCTGAATATATTGACCACCGAAGCCAGCCTTATCGTGTTTTCCTCTTTCGTCTTTGTGTCTTTTTCTCATATACTATCAGCAGATAGGCAGCACGACAAACGTGGAGATTGTATTGTTTCTTTTAGAAAGTTGGTAGGCAATGCGTACAAATCATGTGAAACAGAAACTCAAAAGGGGCGAACCTGTATTAGGAGCGTGGCTCAATCTGCCAGATGTTTCGTCGGCACGAATTATGGCACGTCTGGGCTTTGATTGGCTACTTGTTGATATGGAGCATACAGCACATCATCCCGCGCTCATGTCGGATATCATTGGAACTATTGCGGATGCTGGCACGTGCGCTCCTCTGGTACGTGTCCCTTCACACGGCGTAGAGTGGTTCAAGTGGGCGTTGGATGCAGGGGCATGGGGCGTGGTTGTTCCAATGGTCGAAAGCCGTGAAGAGGCTCTACGAGTGGTGAACCATACAAAATATCCGCCTGTAGGAACACGCAGCTTTGGTGGCGCATTCGGCCCTTACGGATTTGGTACACTTGACCGCGCAACATATACACAATCGGCAAACGATGAAATCCTGGTAGCGGTGCAGATCGAAAGCGCACCAGCGTTACAACATGTCGATGAAATTCTTTCTGTGCCGGGAATAGATGTTGCCTTTGTTGGCCCGAACGACCTGCACTTCCACCTCGGTCTGACTCCTAGCAATGAAGGGGCAGAACCTGAATTTGTCGAGGCTCTTGGGCGTATCAAAACCGCAGCGCAGAAGTATCAGCTTGCGCTAGGCATGTTCTGTACCGATGGTAAAGCTGCTGCTCAACGTATTCACGAAGGCTTCCACATGGTTAGCATCACCTCTGATGTGAGTTGCTTGATTGCTGAGGCGACACGCAATTTGCAGGTAGTACGCGAATCGTAAATGAACCTTGAATAAATGAGGTTGAAAGCCGATGTAGGAACAGATTTATCA
>DAIQNC010000090.1:3591-3947 GCA_036788655.1 Ktedonobacteraceae bacterium | reverse complement strand
GGACGTGATAAATCTGTTCCTACATCGGCTTTCAACCTCATTTGTCAATCAATCTTTATCATTACATTATTACGAACGTGTTGTACCTCGAAAATGTTTTTCCGCGCTCAACCGACTCACGCGGCGATGCTCCTCAGACGCAAATTCGTAGCTTGACCAGTCTACTGTAAGGCCACGCTCAGAGAGTATTTCCGCCGCAAGGTCTGGCGGAAAACCATGCTCCGCATGCAATTCAAAGAGCTTTGAACCCTGTATCACACCCTGTTCGTCAGGCTCAAGGTGCGTCAGGTATTTCAGACCCTTGGTAAGGACACGCTGAAAGCCTCGCTCTTCATCTGTGATACTTCGTGCAATAT
>DAIQNC010000090.1:0-3581 GCA_036788655.1 Ktedonobacteraceae bacterium | reverse complement strand
ACGGGTGCGTGTTCGTCGGTTGTAAGCAATGAGCCGTGCGCGATGGCAAGGGGCGCAACCAGTTCGCCGAGAAATGGCTTGTCGAGTCCGAGTAGCCTTCCTTGACTCGCTGCACGTCGAATGAGGCGACGCACATTGGAGCCACGTCCGTCACGTTCGGGCATCACACCTGCAAGTTCCGCGAGTAGCACCGCTCGCACATGGTCAAGAATACGACGACGTGCTAACCGCTCTACCCCGTCGTTTCTAACAATACCGGGCGACGCCAGTTCATTGAGACGTGCTATCGCGGGTTGGAACAGGTCGATAGAGAAGACACTTTCGGTATCCTGTAGCACCGACGCAGTGCGCTCCAGACCCATGCCTGTGTCAATATTACGGAATGGGAGCGGCTCTAACCGCCCATCTGGAAAGCGTTCGTACTCCATGAAGACGAGGTTCCAGATTTCCAGGAAACGGTCGCATGAACATCCTGGCTGACAATCCGATTTTCCACATCCATACGCGAGGCCACGATCAACGAATATTTCTGAGTTAGGCCCACAGGGTCCAGGACCACCACCTATTGTCCAGAAATTGTCATCAACGCCCAGAGCAACAATGCGCTCACGAGGCATTCCTACACGCTGCCATGACTCGATTGCCTTCTCGTCGAGTGGAATATTCATGTCTGTATCGCCCTCGAAGACCGTCACCCAGAGTTTTTCTTTGTCGAGTTTGAAGACATTCAAGAGCAGGTCGCTCGCCATCTCAATCGCATCATACTTGCTATAGTCGCCGATAGACCAGTTGCCAAGCATGAAAAAGGACGTATTTTTGCCAATGTTTGTACCTACTGCATTCATGTCGTCAGTCCGTAAGCAGCGTTGTAGCGACATGAGACGTGGCGATGGTGGCTTTTGCTGACCACGCAGGTAGGGCAACAATGGTTGCATTCCCGCGATAATGAACGAAGTCGAGTTTCCCGGCACGGCAAGTGGACTACCCGGAAGCTCGGTATGGTGACGCGCACGAAAGAACGTCAGGTACTGTTCGACAATACCTGTAGAGGAAAGAAATTGTGTCATACGAGACACTCCTTTCAGGATACATTGGGTGTTATGAATAACGCCCTTACGATAATGGTGTGAATACCAATACTTCGCATACCGTCTATCGTGCGCGTCGTGGGTAGTGTGCGAGCATTGCACATTTGTAAAACAAAAAGCCCACCCCAAGCATAAACTGCTCAGGGCGGGCTATCATTTTATAAAATGAGTCTAGCTCGCGGTCCCACCTGTATTGAAAATCTTCATGCTGCCGATAGTATTTCGTATAACTGTTTCGACGCTGATGTTGATGAAGATTTCCCACTCATCAAGCACGGAACGCATGTTCACATGACATTCGATGCTCTGCTCTGTGGTAACGGAGAGCTTCCGGCAAGAACTAGTGATGCTTCATAACAAAGCGCGTTCGTTCCGCATCGCGGTTTGCATTGACGTTTTTGCGTAATAAGTCAGTTAGCAGAAGTGATAAATCACCTTGCTACGAAGAGTGATAAATCACATCATTATGTCGGCAAACCAGAGGGGGGCATTCCACGTTTGTACAAGATGTCGGACTCTCACCATCTCCGACTCGCTGATGGCTTCTACGTGCGTGTACTCGTCCCTCGCAACGATTATGAGTATGCGATATGTCAAGTATACAGGGGTCATATACAGATGTCAAGCATGTTACTCAACCGTTTTTCTATAAGTTATAAAGAATAGCTGACACATGGTATTCAATTTTGTTATGCCTTGTTATTGTTTATTCAATCTGGAGAACTACTGTGTTTTCACTCATTCGCCTTGCTATTATTCTTTTCACACGGCGTTGGGGCTTGATTGTGATAGGAGCTATCTGCATTATCGGAGGATTGGTGTTTGGTGTCCTCTCACATAACGTTACGTATCAGCGTACCGGGCCAGCGCATATCGCACATTATCTCGCTGATACCAGTTCCAACGATGGCTATCTACAGCTTGATAATGGCTCGACGCTTTATATCGTGCATCAAGGCGACTTTTCGCCGAGCATAGATGGCATCAACACCTTCAAAGATGGTGATACCCTTTCAATCGTCTATCGCACAGATGATACAACCTCTATTGATGCGTCCTCGACTATTGGAACACATCTGAATGGCGAGGCATACAACGTCGTGCAAATCGCGGATAGCGATACCAACTCGGTATACACTACCGATACATACAACCAGAACCCAACAGGTTACTATCAAAATAACTGGGGCGGCGGCATTGCATTGTTCCTACTCGGTGCAATTATCGCTGCTCTCGCCTTTTTCTTGCCCACGATACGCGCCAAACGCGGCAAAGGAGTTGCTACGAATATGACGGCAGCAACATACATGGGCTATCCAAATCAGCCAAACTATCCTGGCTACAATCAAAATCCACAATATCCCATGCAACCGATGCAACCTGTGCAACCTGTGCAATCCGCCCAGCCATCGAATCCGTATGGCAATCCCTACGGTGTTCCGGCACAGTATCCACCTGTGCCTCAACCGCAATATCCACCATATCCTCAGAACCAGCCATACCCTCAACCTTCTCAGTACCCACCGTATCAGCCTGGACAACCTGTGCAGCAGCCTCAGAATACCTATTCACAGCATGGACAGTCGAATAATCCTTATCCTCCCTACCAGCAACCACAAGAGTAAGCTGCTATAAGAAATGCGAATAGCCTCTCACCATAGAAAGGCTATTCGCATTCTCTAACGACAAGAACTATTCGATACTATTGAATAGCATAGTTGATGTGCTGCCATGTCTGACCGCCATCAGTGGTGTGCAACAATACGGGTTTGTCATTCGGCGAACCGATAGCCCAACCTTCACTATCGTTGATGAAGCTCAGTGCATCAATAGTCTGACCTGCCGACTGCTCTTTCTGCCAGGATACACCACCATTTACGGTGCGATAGAAGACGTTGCTACTGGTGTCGGTCGCCCATGCATGTGCCATATCCACCACATAGGTATTCGTTGCATTGAACGGAGCAAGCAGTTCAGGAGTCCAGCTTTGACCACCATCATGCGTAATGTAGAAGTCGAGAACAGGCTGAGTAGAGGTAGGGACATGGACAGGGAGTAAGCCATCATTTCCTATAAACACGGGCGGCGTCGTATCATACTCACTGTTGCTAGCATTCAGATTGAGCGGAAGGGACTGCTTTTGCCACGTTTTGCCAGCGTCATGCGTCACATAGAGCCAGGCATTATTGGTCGCGTAATAGCTAGCCGTTGCCCAACCGTTTTGCGTATCCTTGAAAGAGATGCCCGACTTGATGCCGCCGAGAGGAAGACCGCCATTCGGCTGTTCATTCGTCGTCGCCGACACTTTAGTCCACGTCTGTCCTCCATCGGTTGTACGATAAATTTCGACGGCCTCGCTTCCAGCCGCCGGGCCACCACTTGAAGACAGTTCGAGCCAACCATTCTGCGTATTCACGAAATTTGGCGGCCCCATAATCCCATGCTCATTGTCGGTAGTCAATGTACTTGTCTGCCAGCTCTGTCCTCCGTTAA
>DAIQNC010000089.1:0-9734 GCA_036788655.1 Ktedonobacteraceae bacterium | reverse complement strand
GGCTGTCTGTTCGACGCACAGCCGTGATAAATCACGACACAACATGCAATGCACAGACGTGATAAATCGTCTTACCACAAATATATTATGTAAATACGCGAATACTCCACTATTTCTTTTTTGAAGATACCATAGATGGGGTTAGATTTTCAACTGGTACTGCTACATCGTGGGCTAATCGTTGTGCGAGCAGTGAACGATGACACGCCTGTGGTTCGCCTTCGACACACATCAGACATACAACGTGTGCTTCTGGCCCGACACGCTCGACAAATTGTGCGGAATCGAAATGTGCAAGGCACTCCTGTTCGTATTCGCGGATAAAGGTTTCGCCGAGTGCTGTACGTTTGCGCTTACCGCCGTGCTTCTCATCTTCGCGTTGTTGTGCGTCTCGCGTGGCTTGACTCGGCGCGAGGTCTTTCATGTGAATATAGCGAATGCCCAGTTCGTGTAAGCTCTCCTGCAAGCGTTCGCTATTGGCAAAGGTGTATTCGGAGCCGCGCACACCACGACGCGCACGGACATCGCAGAACGTATCGACACCAGCATCTACAATTGCCTTGAAAAAATGCTCTTTATCAAAGCCATACACGCCGATGGTGACTATCTTCTTTATCATGCACCACCGCCCTCTGCATTACTCTCTCGCGGCTCATATTTCTTGCGTGAATAGTTCAGTTTCTTATTACGAGTCGAGGGAAAATCTGGTAGGTCGAATAGCGATAGCTGTTTATCACGCAGCATATCGTTGATATCGTCCTGCATCTTGAGTTCTCCAAGTTCGTCGATATGCGCGACCTCTATTCCCTGTTCTAGGAGTGCATTGCCGATGAGCTTGCTACGATGGCACTCCTGCGGTTTCGTCTCGGCACACATAAGGGCAACGGGAAGCTGCTTTTCCCACGCGGTACGCAGACGACGTATCCCCTGCTGAAAAAAGCCCTTTTCGCGCACCAGTTCATAGCTCACCTTGCCATCGACATAGCACGTCGAGTCGGCAGGACGCCCACCGAGAGTTTCACCCATGAAGATGTAGCGAAACTCATGCTGTTTCAGCGTATGCTCCAACTCATTGCGCGAAAACTGCTGATGAATACGTGAATGTGGTTGCGAGCGCACGTCTATAAGAAATTGTATATGATACTGCTGTAGCAGTGAAATAAACTGTTCAATACTACGTGCGCCATGACCGATGGTATAAATAGGGAGATGAGACGTTGTAGATTGCTCTTGCATTTGCTTGTTCCAAATTTCTGTGAGAAGGCAACGATATATTATCAAGGGAATCACTAGTTATCACATATTCCGCTCCATCGTTGGATCTCGTAGCCACGAGAGATTAGGCCCAATGAGTAGCTCAGTTGCTTTCGCATGATGCGTATTCTTCATGGAAACGGTATGTGTATCAAAGCCATATCTTCTGGCTAATAATCGTATCTCGTCTACATCATCATAGGTCATGATAAAATCGCTATGCAAATTGCTGACTTGTTCAAATAATGCCTCATGATCTAACTCTGTATGAGTGTACAGTCGCGTTCCAGCTTTTTTACCTTTGAATGTATAGGGTGGGTCTATGAAAAATATAGTGTCTGCCCTATCGGTTGCCGTTCTCAAAACAGCCATACCATCGCCAGCAATAAAAGTAAATTGTTCGCGCATCATCGCAATATTTCTTATTCGTCTTGCTAACGTTGCAGGATACCAACGTGACTTGATTCCCTTTCCTTTCTCACCCTGCTTAATAAACCCTGCGCCAGGAGCTAAAATACCTCCTCTAGCCACGCGATTCCTCACAATGGTGTTGAACGCTTGCTCTTTACGTGTGAAATAAGGTTGTGCGAGCAGTGCTTGCACATTTGCAAGGCTCAAGTCGAAAGAGGCGATTTTATTTGTAAGCCATGCCCAATCGTGTTCGTCTAAAATGGTTTGCCACACAGATGCTACATCAGCATCTATTTCTACCAGCGTCGCATCTTTTACGAGACCTTCGGCAACTGCGGTCAAGCTCAGAATACCACCTCCAGCAAAAGGCTCAACAAAGTGTGCTGGATTCATAGGGACAAGAGCATGTAGTTGTCTCGTTTCCACCGCGAGCCACTTTCGTAGATACGGGACAAGCCATGTTTTGCCACCAGGATAACGGAATGGACTACGCATTGGGACAGTTGCGACATTTATTATTCTATTCATTTGTATATCGTCAAATAAGCTTTTTTGCTGCATATATCCTATCATCCTATCGATCCAGCTGGCATTTAGCTTTCTTCATCAGAGCCGAGTGCCTCTAATAGCATACCTGTATCCGGTGAGCTACCCATCTCTAACTTTGTATCTAGTCGCTCTTGTAATTGATTCACGAAGTCTTGAACGTTACCTGTTTCTGCCGTCGTAATTCTGCTCAATGCTGTATTGAATTGTGTGTACACTGTCTTAACACGAGTCAAGCGATAACGATTTTGTTGTAAATCGTACTGCAATCCGTAGACAAGCCATGCCATTTCCGCTTTATCTTGTTGAACCTCTTCCATGTGCGGTAAGGTATTAAAAAAGTTTACATCAACAGCTACGGCTTGTTTCTTTCCCCAGGAATGAAGGATGCCACCTTTATAGATAAGCTGCGGTGCTAATCTTTTACGTGACGATGAGAGATAGTCAGGGTGAGGATAATTACGTTGTTTCGTCCAATCCATGTCAGCGCGATTTTCTGGCTGCTCCATATAATACTCAAAAGCTCTGCGAATGTTTCCTGAAATATACACTGCTTGCACTTCAAGAGAGCCAAAATCAATAATATGTCCTCGACTATTATAAGCTACAAGTACCACGTCGATGTTTCCCGCCGAACGCCCATATTTGTCATTTATACGCACTTCAATAAGTGAAGTCCAGGAAACGCCTTCAGGGAAAAAGAATCTAGCCGCATCTTCAGCAATTAACCAGTCTTGACGGAAACGAATAGGACAGGTTACAGTAATTTTATCTGCATCAAAAACGCTGCATACACCAAGTGGATTCTCAGCTTTATCTTTAGTATACGAGGGAACCTTGTTATTGAAAGGACAAAGCTTGTTTTTCCTATATCGTTCGGCATCTATAGAAAAATTGTTTGTGGGGAAACCGAAAACTTCTGCAAGCGGATGTTTTAACATAAAATTGATCCTCTTTGTGCCTCTGATGAAGCTATAATAGCAGAGAAATAAAGTGCTTGCAAGATATTCCCACTTTGCGTTACATATTAAATTTGTTCTAGTCTTATCGTGATGCGATTGTAGCGATATAGATATGGATGTGCCAACAGATATGTGGAGTAATTGGAGCAGGTGAAAAAGAATGAAATGCTTGCCAGTTTGATGAGGTTGAGATACTATCAACGTATTGCAATTTGGTAATCAGGAGGCTCATGAAATGGAGATAAAATGCTATCCCGCCCTCTATCAAGACCCACAAGGCACAGTCACGACATGTATAGAAAATGACGGTAAAAAGCTCTCCATGATTGTCCGTGACGTTGAGTTTACCAGTAGTATGCTAGATGATTGGATGCCACAAGAAAAAACAAATACATCGTCTTTGCAGACATTTACACTTCATAATCAAGAACTATGCGGATTTACCCTTACATTCTCTATGCCAATAGCTGTCATATTTCATTCAGAACAGCTGGAAGGGACGCTTCACGTTGAATTTACGCTTGGCCTTCCCAATCAAAAGGGACGCATAGACGGGGAACAATTACTTTTAAGATTAGACGTAGCCAATTATTCTTTTCACTCAACTGAGAAAAAAGTCTGGTTTGAGAATGAGTTGTTAGACATTCACATGCAACTTCCTGAGCAAATGTACATGAAAACCTGTCTGTTTTGTGCTTTTTCAGAATATCATCCATTTGGGAGTGGAGAATTTGGTCAGCTTAGTTGTTTTCGCAAAGCTAAAATAGAATATCTCTCCACAAGCAGTAAAAGAGAACTTTTAGCTTTGTATGAGAATCACCTTGACGAGGATGTACAAGAGACTTACTGTTGTCCAGAGTTCAGAAGACGGTTTTCAGCTAAAGGCAGGCCACATAAGCAAGAGAAACCATAATGATTGATAAAAGTTAAGGAGCATCTTTCATGATCGAAAAAGTACGCCTATCCGACAAGTTCGCACTATTCCAGGACACATGGAGTCCTAAGATTGTCGGAGAACTGAATGACTCTCAGGTAAAACTTGCTAAATTGCAGGGTGAGTTTGTGTGGCATCACCACGACAACGAAGACGAACTCTTTCTTGTTATCAACGGGCATCTCATCATCCGTTTGCAAGATGGCGACATTCATCTCGATCCAGGCGAGTTTGTGATTATTCCGCGTGGCGTCGAGCATCTACCAGTTGCCGAACAAGAGGTGCAGGTGCTACTTTTGGAGCCGAAAACGACGGTCAATACTGGCTCGGTCACGAATGAACGCACTGTTACCGACCTGAAAAGCATTTAAACATGCACGCTATCCTGCTCAATCAGATCCGCCACAATCTTCCCTGAAAGGATCACAAGCGGTACTCCACCGCCGGGATGTGTGCTTCCACCAACAAAGTAGAGATTGTCGATATCAGAGCGATTGCCGGGTCTCGTAAATGGAGCCATACGTGCATTCGAGGAGAGACCATAGATAGAGCCAGCGTTGGAGCCATATTTTTGATAAAAATCTTCTGGCGTCAACATTTGCTCACAGACGATATGCTCGCGTAAGTCACTCAGAATACCTTGCGGATAGGATGCGAGCAGGTCAAGAATATGGTCACGATACATCCCAGCGTCATGTTTCCAATTGCTCTGTTTCGTGAGATATGGGGCATTGACCAGCACAAACAGATTTTCACATCCAGGCGGAGCCTGTGTTGCATCGGTTCGCGTTGTGGCGCAAACATAGATAGTCGGATTTCGCAAAGGAATGCGTGACTCGAAAAGGTCACGGAACTCAGCAGGGTAATCGTCTGAAAAGAAGATATTGTGGTGCGACAATTGCGGATAGCGTTTATCTGTTCCTAACAGGAGAACGAAACCAGAGCAGGATGGTTCGAGCCGCTCTAATTTCCTTACATACGACGATTTTTGAACTGCTGATGAGAGCAGTTCTCTATGCGTTGTCACCACATCACTATTCGCAACTATGACATCAGCATGTCGAATCTGTCCATTCGCAAGCACAACGCCACGCGCCTCGCCATATTGTACAAGGATGCGTCGCACATCACAGTTCGTCTCGATGTTCACTCCTAACTCGCGTGCCACTTGCTCTAATGCACGTGCAATGACATAAATACCACCACGCGGATACCATCCACCATTGGCTAGCTCGACATAGGGAATATTGCTATAGACCGAGGCAACGCGATAAGGTGATGAGCCGTTGTAGGTAGCGTAACGGTCGAATAGCTGGTGCAAGTGAGGGTCTTTGAAGAAACTGCGAACACATTGGTCTAGTGTCTGTGGCGAGAGCGCGGCAAGCACAGCATTGAGACGGGAAAATAGTGTCGTCGCTTCCTTCTCACTATCTTGCTCATATGCTTCGTTTATGCCTTCATCCCCTTTGTCTGTACCAGGATGACCTTTCAGCACATAGCGTACAAAAGTACGCATCACATCAAGCGGGCTTCCCAGACTGTGATACAGGAATGGGTCTTCTGCCGCTTCATAAATACCCTTCGCAAAGTTGTAAAATCGGAAAAAAGCTTCATCATCATGGGGACATAAACGAGCGAACTCATCAGCTAGCTTTTGATGGTTGCGCCACGCATCCAACACTATACCATCTCGATAGAAATACCGACAGGTGATGTCCAACGGTATGAGGTCAAGATAATCTTCTAGTTTTTTACCGGCTATATGAAATAAGTCATATAACACATGCGGCATAGTGATAAGTGAAGGACCTGTATCAAAGCTGAAACCATCTATTTCAACGTAATTCAGCTTGCCACCGACACGCGGTTGACGCTCTAATATTGTGACATGATGTCCTTTTGCGGCAAGATGAATGGCGGCAGAGAGACCACCTATGCCGGCTCCAATGACTATGATATTTTTGGAATGTGATGAAGTTATGTTAGCTTGCTTACTGATAGGATGCATTACACTTGACACGTTTTGACCTCAGAGATGATTAGAATATCTTTTATTTTCTAGTTGTATCATAGCAAAACTGGGAGACCATAGGCTATACGCAACACATACCATGAACATGATGAATCTGTTCCTACACAGTGCCGATATCGTTGTCTACAATTAGCATCCGCCAAATCTTACGCCCATATCGCTTATCTCTTTCGGGGATATTGAGTGATTGAGGGGCGTTATCACTAGCAGGTCATAGCCCGGTTCAGAGAGAAAACGTGCAAGTCTGTAGGCTGTATGTTCCTTGTGGAGTCGCAGAAGGAGTGGTGGTTGCCGCTCACCGTGCCGCACAAGGAGAAGCACACTTGCCCGTTTTGCATTAGCTACAGCAGATGTATACATGGGAATACGATTGACATACCACTGATAATAGGCAACAACACGTGGGTCAATGACGATAATGTGGCTTTGCGTCCCGAATGTAATTGGGTCTCCAACCCAACTGGTAGCCCATGCATAGTGAATTTTGTTATGCTGCATATAACTGATAATAGGCTCATCATTGAACGGCGCAATAACACAACCCGATGTTTGAAAGAGATAGTTCGGGCTTGCCTTTGTATAGGCGAAGCTTTGAATGCCGCTAGTAAAAACAAGCACACATGCCAACAAAATCTGACCTATGAAGTACATACGTGACGATTGAGCCGTTCGTGTAGCACTATCTTTGTCCATGCTCCAGCTATATCTACTCCCTCTCAGACGATGCATAAGCTGTGCAATGACGGTAAAGACAGTAGCGATAAAGAAGGGTAGAGCTAACAATAATGGCGCACCGTAGCGTCCAACAAGGTCTTTCGGGCCGCACATTGCCCCTAATCCGTTGGCGGATATGCTCGATACACAAAAGATAAGTGCAGCACAGGTTGCGAAAAGTAGCGGCAAACCAACCAGTTGACGTGTCTGCACAAGCAACGGACGATGCCAGCCAAACGAGAGTGCTACCACACCGAGAGCAACAGCTATACACATAACATTGAGTATTAAGCTCGGTGCGAGCAGATGAGGATATGCAATTGTTACGTATGGCTCCGTTGGCACAGCACCTCCGATGATACGCGGTGCGGTACAAGTGAAATAAAGATGTGTCACCTGCCCGATGATTTGAAGGCGATGGGCTGATGTGCCGCTGCTATTGTCGAGGAGATAGGTGATGTTTACCCAGTGATGTGTCGCACCCCAGGAAAGTGCAGGATATGCACCCACGAGGGCAGCAGGTATGACAAGAGGGAGAAATGCAAGTCCACGCAGAATAGACAGGAAACGCCACCAGGGTCGCCACGCCTTCTGTAAAAATGGGATCACACTCTCGAAGACGCAAAATACCACAAGCCACACACTTACCGTCAGGACTGCAATAATAATGAGTGGGTAGACCCAGAAACCAATCCCCACAATCAGTCCAATAGCTGCCCAGCGCAACGATAATTCGTACCAGGATGCTCTATGCCAGCGTTGCGTCAAACGTAGAACAGCCAGCAACAACAAGAGCATGAGGATAAGTGTCTCGATATAGCCACCATAGGTGCGCGTCTCCAGCACAACATCATAAAGTGGGGGAAGTGCAGCCCACAAAGCGGCTACTGTTCTGAACCATTGGCGAGCGTATTCCGGTAGAGGTTTTGCCAGCATACTCGCGACACACCACGTAAGCCAGACCAACAAAAGCGAGAGCAGAATTGGCTCCGCACGTAGTGTCCAGACCGACGAACCTGCGATAGCAAAGAGGCCAGCCATAATATATGCTTCTAGGCTTCCCATGTAGGGTTGTGCATAAAAGTAGACAGGACGTTCACCCTGCAAGATATGCTGCGCCTGAATGCCAACAAGAGCTTCATCACCCTCGATCACCCCATGAGTATGAATAACAAGCCAGATACGTACACTGAGTGAGATAAACAAACAGGCCCATAATGTCCATGCAGAGAATCGAAAGAAGCTATTGCTTTGAGTTTGCTCTGTAACGGGTTCCTGCTGTATGTGTGTAGGAGTTCGCACTAATTGCTGAGTAGACATAATTTATGTTAAAGCTTTCATCATTTCGTATGTATCCCCATTCCAGTAATGTAGACGCACCACACGGGTGCAATGTTTCTATGTTGTGACAAAATGGGAATTTGTGGGAGAATGGCCTATGAACCCGATAACCAATCACATCACATTGCTACTTTACGCCAGAGCAACCACAGCATGAGACCTGCAATCAGACCGGGTAGCACTGCTCCATAGTAACCATGAGTCAGGTCTACCAGGCCGAACATGAAAAGACTTGCGGCAAAGAGGATTCGAGGCATCCAGAGAGCGAGACGCGATGGCTCGAACTTGAGGAGGGGGGCGTGACGAAAGATGGCTCCTACACAGAGTAAGAGGAGCAATGCAATGCAAAACCATGCAACAAAGTTCGCAAGCGGTACACCATAATAGTTGAACGTTCCAGGAGTAGACCAGTTCCAGTAATGTTCGAGATGAAAAGCGACAGGCTCAATTTCGAGGTCGAGCAGCGTAGCAAGAGCAGCTCCGAGGAATGCACCCTTTATGCTTATAGAGTGCTTCGATTGACGTGTAACACTTCCATAAGCTCCCAGAATTATCAGCACCCATGCGAACATCACTGCCGCAGGAACGCTTCCTGGCAATCTGGGAAGAAGGACATCGGTATAGCGATAGGAGCCGAAAGGAAAACCTGTCCCCACACCAACTGATTCTGCAATATATGAAAGCAAGATGACGAGCAGTCCAGCAAAGAGGCCACGCCACAGACCATAGACGATAGTTGCCGCTATAATAAGAAGTATGCCTTCAAGGAAGAGCAATGCACTTCCGGCCCATGCGAGCGAAAAGGGCGGATGAACATCGAAGGCTACGCCAATAACGGCAACGGGATACGCGATACAGTACACTCCGAAGAGTATGGCTAGTAGCCATCTCTCATTCAGGACAGTGTATTTCACGATCAGGAACCCCACACAGCAATAGCACGGGCATACGTCTTCGCCTGAACGAGTGGTGTGATGGCTCCATCCTTGGTATCTAACGCAAACAGCGTTTGATTGGCATAAAAAGTGACAACCGAAGAAGTAAGCCATGTGCCTAGTTCAATATATGGAGCATTGGCAACCTCAATCAACTGTGGCTTCTGCACTGTGAGATGATTTCCTGTATCGCTTACATGCATTGTATACAAGGCACTGTGGCGTGTAAAGGGTGATTGTACATCACTTGAAAACTCGACATACACAAGCGTGTGTCCATCGGCAGAGAAAAGAGGAGTCGTAATCCAGTGATAATCAGCCTCATTATCCAGATCGTGTTGCGGCGATATAATCTCCTGTGATGCTCCAAGTGTTACATTCGTTTCATCAAATGAACCAGACATTGTGATGGTCGCCATGCTCAAACTGTTCGCATAATTTAACCCCTGGATATCCGAAGGCACGCTTCCATCATTTGGCGTCGGCACAACACCTTGATAGGATGAATAGAGCAGCGACTTTCCATCTGGTGAGAGCGCGAGCGGACCTTGAGGCGCATCGCCATCAAGCAGAGGTTGTGGAGTCTCAAGTGGCACGTCAGCGAG
>DAIQNC010000088.1:0-9746 GCA_036788655.1 Ktedonobacteraceae bacterium | reverse complement strand
CTAACCTTCGATACGTCCTGTCCGATGTTGCCACGTACACGTCCACGTTGAAAAAATCCCGTTACCGCTCCGACAATCAGCCCAATTGCGCCGACAATCAAAGCGGTTGGCTCCGCGATGGCGAAGAGGACTAAGTGGATGGCAACGAGAATAAGGATAATGCCAAAGCCGACACCACCGAAGACAATAGCGAAGGCGATGGCAAGCAGAATAATCAGCAAGGGATTGGGGCCAGAGCGCGTCGTCTGTAGAAAGACATCGCCGCGATTGGTGCTCGGCCCGTGTTCTCGAAATTGTCCACCCACAAGCGGTGCAACTTGCAGCACTTCATCTTCGCTAAATCCTTCTTTACGAAGCTTCGCCGCCGCTGCTTCCGCGCTTGTTTCATCATGAAAAACCGCCAACAAGTCGTAGTCGGCAGATTGTTGTTGCATAGAAAGGTCACTCCTGGAAATCACTGTGATAGATACATTGTTTCATCAAACAGCATTATACTATATCGCCTCTTATGGTCAAGTGGGAGTGTTTGAAAAGAGAACAGATAAGGCCAGGGTCTGATTCATCACACCCTGGCCTTCGCCTTGCTATTACTCATCGCCTCTGAATAGACTCCAGGACTGCCGCGATTTCGTGACGAATGCGGTCATTATTTTTCATCTCGTTATGCACACGCTCCCAACCATACATAATCGTTGTATGGTCGCGTCCACCCAGCTCGGCACCAATTTGTTGCAGTGATGCATTCGTCTCTTCGCGCATCAGGTACATTGCTATCTGACGAGGCCATACGATGGTGTGTCCACGTTGCTTTCCTCGTATAAGCTCTTCCGTCACGTTATAATAGCGGCTCACGCCTTCCAGAACCTCGGCAGGAGAGAGCATGAGGGGCGTGTGCGGCTTCATATCCGTTTCGCTATAGATGTTTTCGAGAGCTTTTGCTGCCAGACTGACTGTGATAGGCGCATCGTGGAGCGTTGCATAGGCAATCACGCGATTCAACGCACCTTCAAGCTCACGCACATTGCCACACTCTGGACGCGCAATATATTCAATCACGCCTGATGGAATGCCGAAACGCAGTGAGCTACATTTGAAGCGCAGAATAGCCAGCCGATGTTCATACTCTGGCGGCTGCACATCCGCGAGGAGACCCCACTCGAAACGTGAACGTAGACGGTCTTGAAGACTGTGAATCGCTTTCGGCGGACGGTCACTCGTCACTACAATCTGCTTATTCGCGTTGTGGAGCGAATTGAACGTATGAAAAAATTCTTCCTCTGTTGATTCTTTGCCAGCGATGAACTGAATGTCATCGACCAGTAGAATGTCTATCTGGCGATATTTTGCTCGAAACTCCTCTGTTTTCTGAAAGCGAATTGCGTTGATAATCTCGTTAGTGAATTTTTCAGAGGTGACGTACAACACGTTCAATCCAGCGGCCTCGCCTGTGTGTCCAACCGCGTGTAGCAGATGTGTCTTTCCCAGCCCAACACCACCGTAGAGGAACAAGGGATTGTAGACGCGCCCAGGTTGTTCCGCAACGGCCTGTGATGCGGCATGAGCGAATTTATTTGACTTGCCGACGATAAACGTATCGAACAGGTAACGTGGATTGAGCAGTCCTTCGGGAATGGGAAGTGCGATATTTGGGCGTGTACTCTGGCTATCGTTATAGGATGTGCCATAACCATTTTGCATACCGTTTGCGTCCTGGCTATCTATGTCTTGCGAAAGATAATATCCATGCTGTTGAGAGGGGAATGCGACCTCATTTGCAAGGGACATGCGAGATGCTGCTTCCCTCTGCTCCTTTTGCTGCTTCCGAGTAGGAGTATAGGGAGGAAGTGATGCAGGTGCGTTGATAGCATCCATAGCAGCGGCGGCAGCATCGGCAATTCGTCGTTCCCGTTGAGTTGCGGAGGGGCGTCTACGGCGCAATCCGCGTTTCTCGAACGCCTCATTCTCGTCGCTTGCTGCCTTCCCCTGCTCCTCGAAGGACTCTTTGGCAATGACAAATTGAACATCGACCTTTTCCCCGGTAATTTCGGTCAAGATAGACTGAATTAAGTCGAGAAAACGATTCTCTAAGTGCGTCTTCGTAAATGTCGTGGGAACACGCACAATAAAGACATGCTCCTCAAATGAAAGAGCCGATGTTCCTTGAAACCATGTTGTGAAGGCGGCGGTGTCTACCTTTCCACGCAGACGCTCCGTTGCCGTTTGCCATACCTGCTTTGCATTCACGCACGCTCCCCCTTCAAAAAAATACTGCCTCTCATCTATTGCTTCGACGAATGTATGAGATACTGCTTTATATAAAGTAGCCCTGAAGATAACAGACGAAAAAATATATGTATCTTCTATCTTTTGCATTGACCAGTGGTTTGTAATAGTAGCATTATATCAAAACGGTGTAAAGTCCTCTTTTTTCTGGCTATTTTCGTAATGAGAGATACTTCATAGTATTTCGGTGTATTTCAGCATAGTATAATAATAGGTCAAGATGGCGGAGCCAATAGAACTATGCACGAAACTATGTACGCAGTTAATCGTTTCTACTATCGAATATAACTATTATTGCTCAGGCATCTGTTGACCCGGTTGTTGTGTTGAAGGAGCATACGATGAATTTCTCAAAAATTGTATGGAATAGATGGAATACTAGAAATGACAGGAAGAGACAATCACCTCTTTTCTATATTTGGCATACATTTTTCCTGCTGCTTTCCGTTCTTGTAGTGAGTATGATATGTGCCGCTTGTTCGCTGTTTGGGGCAAGTGGCAATGCCACATCTACCGTTACTGTACCAATAGGAGGTGGTACGAGTGGCACGGCAACGCAAACAGATGTCTCACTCTCGTCATTGCACTGGTGTGGCAAGCCACTGGTACTATTTCAGGATGATGGGGCAAGCAAGGGTAGTACACCTGACGCAACGGCTACCATTACTGTGCCGACGCCCCAGACGACACCCAGAACGGTGACAGATTGGACACAAATCGAGCCAAATCTAGGCTTTACTGTCTACTTGCCGCAGGCACTTCCACAGGGGACGTGTCTAACGAGTGTATATGGCACATTTCATGACCCTGTTCTCGGAGGGAGCTTCACTATCGGCTATCTGTTACCTGACCATACTGCGCTAGGCCTTTCAGAGGCTCCACTCCTTTCACAGAACACGCAGTTTCAATGTAGTCCTTCGAGTACCACAGCAACTACACAGGGGAAGAGTAGCGCAACCCCTACACCGGACGCGACTACAGAGCCTCTACAACTCTGTACTGGAGCGCAAGGTACGACAAGTATTGTTCTCTCGGCACATGGTAATGCACCAGCGTTACAAAAGTTTTTTAGCACATTGCAGTCACATGTCAACTGGCAACCGGCAGCGTAATATGATTCTTGTCCTATATGTCCACAGAGAAGGAGTATAGCATACGTTCTTTGTGAATAGACCAGAATGGTGAATGCTCGACGCATGACTTCTGCTTCTGATATAATGACGACAGTTTGTATCTGTACATCAAGCAGAGCATTCCCCGTGTATTGAATGGGAGGGAAAACCTATGAATACGTGTCCCAATTGTGGAGGAGACACAAGAGAGATAGACAGATTTTGCTTACACTGTGGCTATCCTCTCACACCTAATCCTGCGCCTTATCAGCAGGAGCAACAGAATGTAGGCGAAAGTACGCAAGCGTCTCCCGACGAATGGATCATGCCCGTTCAGCATATGGGGGGAGATGCGAGTTGGAATGAAGCCGGTAGCCTGACAGTCGCGGATTCCGGTACGTTCAGTGATTCAGAACCTGCAACCATGCGTCCTGAAGCACAGGTGGCACAGGCAACCATGAATCGCATTGAGCAACCTGCTCGTCTGCTCCTGCGTTCCGATAGTGGAGAGATTATTCAGGAATATCCGCTCGATAAACACGAAATCACGATTGGTCGCGCACCAGCGAGTGATATTCTCCTTTCTAAGGACAAATTGACCTCACGCCGTCATGCCACCATTCATTATGAAAATGGGCAGTATATTCTGCGAGACGAGCGTAGCGCGAATGGCACGTTCGTCAATGGTCAGCAGATTGAGGAGTTAGCTCCACGTGTCCTGCAAGACGGCGATCATGTGGGTGTTGGGGAGCATGAGCTTATCTTCCACACCTATACCGCCATTGAAGATATGCCAACGATAAGTGTCAACTACAACAATGGACAGGCTGAACCAATGACCTATCGTACTCGTGAGGACACGATGGCAACGTCACCGAATGATGAGTATGGTACGCGCTCGATGGATAATAGTGCCTTTGGAGATGGACAAACCATTTCAGATGCGCAAGATGCTCAAGCCACACCCAATGATCAAGAAACATCAGAGCCAAATGTGGAGACACAAGAAGCCCAGGAAGCGGTGGACACGTTCTCTACGACAATGTATGATGCTTCTGAATCTCCTTCACCTTCTGTACAGCCGTCGGAGGTTCCCCACGCACCGGAGGTCGCACCGAGTATCCCTGTAGCCACTTCGTTCGAGTCCATGTCGCCCTCTACCCCTGTACCAGAGCAGATGCCAGTGTCTACGTCACATCCAGCAGAATCGAGTGGAACGATGCAATCACAACAGTATACGCCATCGGGAGCAGCCAGCACAGCAACGGATGCACCTGTCACGTTCAGTCGCCTCACGGGTATCTCACAGCCAGCCCTACCCGATATGACCGCACTCACCGCCGCCTTATCCGCATTGGATGGGCAGGTGATGTCGTTGCAAGAGCAGTTGCACTCGACTCAGGAAGCCATGCGTAACCACGATGCCGAGGTTGCGCAGACAGCGAATCAGCTACGAACGGGTGTACGCCGCGTCTCCGACCGTATGGATGCCACCATCGCTGATGTCGCACGTAGCCGCGAGGCACTGGCATGGTCTGAACTCTCGCAATTGATGGAAGAGGTTATGAACAATCCACGTGATATTGAATATGTCACCCGATTGGCGCGAAAAGCACGTGAATTAAATAAGCTCTTCCAGATACACCAGAACGTTCTCAACACGATGTATGAATGCAACAGCTTGTTGCGCGGCCTTATCGGAGAAGACCACTAAGACCGCTCAATCCATGTTGTGTCGTGATTGACCACGGCTGTGTGTCTAACGTACAGCCGCGATTAATCACGGCACAACATGTAGGATACCATCGTGTAAGACATCTTAAAGCGTAGTGATACTATCATTCTATCGTGTAATGCGAAGCTATTATCATTACGCTTACTCATTCATAGAGCAATATACTTCATGCATTCACAGGTTATACCAACAATTCAAACTCAAGAACAGCAGCCTGATTCATCTATTCAAACATTCGACGCTATCATCATTGGTGCGGGTTTAGGGGGGCTTCTCAGCGCGGCGCAATTGCTCAGGCAGGGAAAGCGCGTTGTGGTTATTGAGCGTTTGACGCATTGCGGTGGACGCTTTACCGCAAAAACATTTCAGGGAGCGCAGGTCAGTACAGGAGCCGTACATATGGTTCCGTTCGGAAGCAGTGGCGTTTTATCGCAGATGCTTCAAGAGCTTCGTGTTCCTCATCGTTTCTTCGATGCCGACGTGTTCGGCTCGTTTCATGTTCACGGGAAAATATACCGTGTGCGAAGCATTCTGGGCGTTGCGCGTTTTCTTGGTATACGGCAATTCGCGCTGCTAGCTTATCTCGGCTACCTCTTCACAAGAAAACTCTCGCCGCAGGAGCGCGACGTATCTTATAGTGAATGGCTTGCTCATCATATTGATGTTCAGCGCAATCCTCAGCTTGTGGCCTTCTTCGAGAGTATCTCACGCTTTGCTCTGAGTCTGGAATTATCACAGGTTCGTGCGAGTGAAGTGATTGAAATTACAAAGAACATGTTCCGCTACGGTGCGCCTGCGATTGTGCAGGGAGGGTGTGGTGCGCTCACAAAAGCATTGGAAGAGCATGTGAGAAGCAACGGCGGCGATATTCGTTTGCATTGCGAGGTGCAGCACATTCTGCAAGAGCAAGAAAGCGTGACGGGCATTCTGGTACGAGACAAGACGGGCGGCGAGGAATATGTTATCAAGGCTCCACTTGTCATCAGCGATATTGGCCCTCGTGCCACACATGCACTACTGCAACATCAACGTGTAACTCAGGCACAAGTCTTGAAGGCATCTACAGGAAGTACACAACCAACAGAGAACTCCAACGTTCAAGAGCTACATGAAGCAGTAGGTCTCAAGGTACATGTTCTCAGTGATGTCTCATTGATTCCTCATAAGGGCATTCTCTACTGCCTTGATACGAAGCGAATTGCTGGTATCGTGCAACCAACGAACCATGACCCTTCGCTCGCACCGCCGGGGAAGCACTTGCTCATCAGCCATCAGGTTATACAGAGTAACGATGTTGAAGAAGAGCGTAAACTGGCACTCGAAGATTTGCGAATGCTTTTTGGTGAGGTGTTCGACAAACATTGTCGCGTTCTCACGATGGGAACGTATCGTGGTGAGTGGCCTGTCAATCGCATCGCACAGGGCGAAGATGCTGAGGTAGCGATGGAAGTGCAAGGGCTTTACCTTGTCGGTGATGCCGTCAAACCATCGGGCTATTTGATGGTCGAGGGGGTCGCGCAAAGTGTCAACTATGCTCTTGATCTGATTGATGACTCGCAACGTGACACACAGGAAGGGCAGAAGGTGAACACAGGTACGAAGCGACGACATGTGTTACCCACGCCGCCAAATCGTAATGCGCTTCGCTGGCTATGGAAGGCTCCTGGAAATGCAGGAAAAGTTTATGTGCAAGGAGAATGCTCTGGTGACTAGAACGCCACATGTTCAAGATGAATGGGCTATGCAGACTACAGAATCTCTCAATGTTCCTCACTATCTCATTACTGGTGGCACACCGCTTCATGGCGAGGTTGCGGTGAGTGGAGCAAAAAATGCTGTCACAAAGATGATGATTGCCTCGCTCCTCACAACTGAGCCATGCACACTACGTAATGTTCCGCTTATCGGTGACTTCGATTTGACCGTTCGTCTGTGTCAGGATATTGGCTCTAACACTGAGCTGAACGATCACACCTTGCTCATACGTACACCAACGATCACGAAAACGAGTATATCTACAGAGGTGGGTGGACTCAATCGTATCGCGGTAATGACTATTGGCCCGTTATTGCACCGTAGCGGCGAGGTCATCTTTCCGCGTCCCGGTGGAGACCGCATAGGCCCGCGCCCCATCGACTTTCACATCAACGGACTGCGACAGATGGGTGCCGAGATTGTCGAGCAGGGTCACTACTATCACTGTAGTGTCCCGAAGAAGTTGCATGGCGCACACATCGCGCTCCCTTTTCCAAGCGTGATGGCGACGGAAAACCTGCTTATCACCGCATCACTCGCAGATGGTATCACGACTATCGAGAATGCCGCCCAGGAACCGGAGATTATCGACCTCATCAAGCTCTTGCAGAAAATGGGAGCGATTATCGAGATCAAGACTGATCGCCGCATTGTCATCGAGGGGGTTGAACGTTTACATGGCGCGAGCCATACGCTCTTGAGTGACCGTAACGAGGCCGTCTCGCTGGCGGTTGCTACTTACCTGACCAGAGGCAATGTCTATCTGCGTCATGCACAACAGGATACATTGCTGACCTTTCTCAATACGTTGACGAGAATGGGGCTATTATTCGAGGTTGATGATGACGGTATCCGCTTTATTGGCGACGGCCCTGCACCGACCGCCATTGCGCTTGAAACCGACGTACATCCTGGTTTCATGACTGACTGGCAGCAACCCTTTACGATTCTACTCACACAGGCCGAAGGAATGTCTGTCGTGCATGAGACGATTTATGAAGACCGCTTCGGCTATACCAGTGCCTTGCAGGAGATGGGCGCACACATCGCGCTCTATCCCCGATGTCTTGGTGAGGTCTCCTGTCGCTTCAAGGGCAAGCAGCATCTGCATAGCTGTATCGTGAGCGGCCCCACGCCACTACATAGCACCTACCTTGATATTCCCGACATTCGTGCAGGTTGCTCCTACATCCTTGCAGCCCTCTGCGCTCAGGGATCCTCGACTGTCTCCGGTATCGAGCATATCGAGCGTGGTTATGAGCAACTCGATGTGAAACTTCAATCGCTCGGCGCGAAGCTGGAAAAAATTTCGTAGGGATAGATTTATCACGTCCGTGCGTCCCTATCACCTGTGTATGCGCACGGACGTGATAAATCGATCCCTACGTTGGTATCCGGGTTATTTCGTTAATGTGTATCATCACGTCCGTGCGGCTCGACTACAAAAATGCACACGGACGTGATGAATCTATCCCTACATCGTTCCCAGATTCAATTTAAATTTCATATTAGCTCTGCCAGCTTGTACGAGCTTCGCGTAGCTGTTCGGGCGTTAGCATTCTGAAAAGAATGAGCAGACTTTCCAGGTCGTATTCCAGACCAATTGCATGCAGTTCCTGGCGAATGCGTCCAAGTGCGGTGATTTGTTGCGTTGAGATGAGTCCGTTACTTACAAGAGTAGCGGCAAGTAGTTGATCAGGCGTTAAAAGTTTGAACATAAGCAGGATTTCACCCAATTCATATCGTAAGTCCACTCCACGTAACATGCGCTGAATATTCTGTGCAACCTCTAAACGATTCTGCGGAACCAGATGCCCTTCAATCAAGACACTTCCCAGTGAGCGCATTGGTCGCCCGTTCAATACCTGCGGCTGTGACGATGCCGATGAGCTTGATGGGGAAGCTGGTAAGCTCTGAATGATGTCTGCTAGAGCCATTTCCTGATAGGTCGTTCGTTCTCTCTCCTGTCTTTCCTCCCTCATCTCTACATTGTCTCTCTGCTCTCTCCGTTGCACTCGCTCCTCTACGTTTCTTTCAGATGCATCAGTCCGAGTCTGTTTTTCATCTGCTACCGGCATGTCACTGGTAGTATCGTCAATATATTGTACTTCTTCTGTTGAAACTGGTGATACTTCACTTTCTACTTGTGGCTCAATCGTATCGCGCACATCAGCTACCTCTGATACTCGTGAAGCTTGCATGTGTTCAGGCTTTTCCGGGTGTGGCTCCTGAGTTCTCGTGGTTGTAGAAGGAGTGACGACCGGGAGCGGTGTTGTGATAGAGACCGCAGGAATGGGTACTGTTGGACGCGCAGGCTCAATCGGAGCCGTTGTTGGAAATGTTGATTGCGGTGTAGCAGAAGAAGTTCTCTGTGCAGGTTGTACGACTGGCATAGGAGCAGCAATCGAGGCGAGCGGCATTGTGGTTGACGTGTCTTGATGGCTCGTATGTCCATTTGAACCATGTACATCGTTGCTACTACGTGTTCCCATATCAGTACGTCTACCAGCCTCGCCTGTCATTGTTTCGCCAGCGGTGCGGTCAACGGGCAAATCTTCTATTGGAGAGGCGCGTAACACCTGTGAACTAATACTACTCACGGCGTCTACTGGCTGTCGTGTATATGATATGCCTGTATCTTCTGGTAGAAGAGCAGGTTGAAATTCTTGTACCATACGAGAAAGCTGTGCCAGCCCGGACATTCCAGACTCACGAGGTTCACGTGTCGGTTGTCCATACGCGAGTTGTTGCAATGATGGTGCATCCACGCTCGATGATGCCTGCTGAACTGTATTCATAGCATTCGTAGCATTCACAGGCTCAACTACCGCAGGGCCAGTCGGAGTGGGTGCAATAGGTCG
>DAIQNC010000087.1:5711-9784 GCA_036788655.1 Ktedonobacteraceae bacterium | reverse complement strand
AACAAGAACACGAAGTTCCAATTCATTTACATGAATAGTTGCGATGTTCGACTTTGAGTCTTGTGCGTCATGGAGTACGCTCTGTACTATTCCTGATAGGCATGGACGCATTCCGACAAGGGACGCAACGGTCGGGGTTCGCGGGGAGCGAAACACCTCACGTTGCGTCCCTACCTGTAGCACGTTTCCCTGCTGTAGAATGACGACGGTATCTGCTAACTGTTGAACTTCTTGCACATCATGTGTTACCAGAATGGTTGGGATTTTCACGCGCTCGTAGAATGCTCGCAACTCTTCGCGTAGTGCCTCACGGACAGCAGCATCAAGCGCACTGAACGGCTCATCGAGAAGTAGCAAGCATGGATTGACCGCCATTGCACGTGCCAGTGCGACGCGCTGTTGTTGACCACCCGAAAGTTGAGAGGGACGCCGTTGCTCCAATCCATCCAATTGCATCAAGTTTACCAGTTCATCAACTCGTTGTGTCGCCTGTTTTTTCTCACCTTTCAGCCCGAAGGCGATGTTTTGCGCTACCGTTAAATGGGGAAAAAGAGCATAATTTTGTGGCACATAGCCAACGCGCCGTTGTTGTGGGGGAATGTACACCTTTGCCTTGCTATCCTGCCAGACTGTCTTCCCAAGAGTGATTCTGGCATCATCCAGTGGGAATAGGCCAGCAAGCGATTGAAGTGTGAGGCTTTTACCAGAGCCAGAAGGTCCGAACAGCACGGTCAGGCCACCGGAGACCTCGAAGTCGATATCAAGATGAAATCCTGCGAACTTGCGGCGAATTTGCACGGAAAGCAGTTGCTCATTCGGTGTTTCTGGTACCGGTTGTTGTGCATCTCTCATATTTGATATGACAGGTGTGTAGGGATTGTGGGCAGTGTGAGTATGTTGACGACGAAGCGCATTCATAGTGGCAGCGGGCCTTCCCGACGACGTTGTAGCCATAATACGGGGCCGACGACGATACAACTGACGACAAGGGCGAAGACCGCTGGAGGCAACGCACTAGCGACGCCCGTTCCGCTTAATTGCACAAATGTGTAAACCGGAAGTGTGTAGGGATGATAGGCCATGACCACTGTTGCGCCAAATTCGCCCATTGCGCGGAGCCATGCCAGCACAAGCCCGGCGATGACGCCATTTCGTGCCAGCGGTAAACTCACGCGCCAGAAGAGGCTCCATCGTTCATGCCCCAGTGTTGCTGCAACCTGCTCCAATCGTGGGTCGATAGCCTCAAACGCTGAACGTGCCGCAACTACAACAAAAGGAACAGCCACAAATACCTGCGCGATAACTATGCCTGCCAGTGTCTCATCGACTTCAAGATGCAAGCTTGTGAGAATGCTCCCAATGGGGCCATACGGCCCGTAGAGGATAAGCAGCACAATACCACTCACGACAGGTGGAAAGACCAGTGGCAGGTAGAGTGCGAGACTTACAATCGCTTTGCCGGGAAAGGTGAAACGTGCCAGAACGTAGGCGAGTGGCACACCGAATATCCCCATCACTATCGTCGAAAGCGTCGCGCTGACTACGGAAGTCCAGAGAGCAGAGAGTGCGTCCGGGTCTGAGAGTGCAGTCCACACATCCGACCAGGAGAGTGAAACCAGAAAATAGAAGAGAGGCACGAGGAGCGAGAGTATCAGACACAGACCCAGCAACCAGAAAATCGTCCCACGCTTGAACACGGGACGTATCGATAAAGAAATAGATTGTTGTGGACGACGAGCATCTACAAAACTCAAACGTGTATCCTCTTCCTTACTGTAGGGGCGTTATCGAATAACGCCCAAAACTCTCCACACCATGCCCTTGCGTTTTCGTTGAAACAATTCTCATTGGGCAAGCAAGGCGTTTGTGCGACCAGGGCGTTATCGAATAACGCCCCTACATGACTCCGATGCTACGTCTCAATTACGACACGTATTGTTGTAGTTGTTGCGGTATATCGGCCTTGTTGCCAGACGCAGTAACAGGTGTCGAAAGAACGCCGTTTCCTGAAAGGATACCCTGTCCTTGCGAAGAAAGCAAGAAATTGACGAAGGCAATTGCACCTGCCTTGTTCTTTGCTGTACTGGGAATGGTGATGGTGTAGACAATGGGCGCACCTTTTGTGGTCTTGCCTGTCTTCGGGTTTGTCCACGATGCCTGTGCATAGGCAGAAGCCATTGAGGGGTCGCCGAGGTTGATTTGCGAGGGCAGCGAGATGTAGGGCAAGTTTTGCTGCTTCACCTCGTTCAGATAGAAGATGCCAGCGTCAAGTTGCCCTGAACCGAGACGTGCTACCAACTCTTCCTCTGGAAATATCTGGCTTGTGTTTTCGTCCAGAATTTTTTGTGTCAGGTTGGGCTGATTGTAGTATGTCTGAGCGAGTTGGAACAGAAAGAGGGTGTTGTAGCCCTTCGGATCAAGTATCGGGTCTGTACGTCCAATACGAACACCGGGTTCTTCCAGTACCTGATACCAGGGCTTCGAGCCATTTGCGGCGGCCTGGAAATCGGCGGCATACTTGCTTTTCGGGCTATAGCCAAGCACAAGCTGAGTTTTCGCCAGCGTCATGTACCAGGAAACGTAGTTCCCATTCGCAGAGCCTTCGAGGGCTGTATTCACACGTGGGTCGGCACTGATGAAGACATCTGGCGTCCTCAATTTGCCCTTAATCTCGTTAGCGAGTGCTGTTGAGCCTTTGCCCTCGCCTTCAAAGGTGTAGCCCGTTGACTGCTTGAAGACTGGACTCACCTTTTGCTCCATAATGTAGACCAGCGAACCTGCATAGAGAACTGACACATTTCCCTTTGCAGTCGTGGTTGTGCCGCTCGTTGTAGACCCACAGGCACTCAGGAGACCGAGTAGTAAGAGAACAATTCCCATGAACGACAAACGTGAATGGCTGTATCTTCTAAGACGCGACATGTCGTGTACTCCTCACTCACATAGCAAGTATTCATATATTGAGTATACGGTCAAATAGGGTGATAAATCAAGGCGTTGACAATATTTACCCTTCCCTGATACCCTAGACGAAAAGTTAGCCTGAACGAAAAAGGAGATTTGCTATGACCCACCCATTGAACGGTATTCGTGTTCTTGACCTGTCGCGGCTACTTCCCGGAGCGTATGCCTCACAGATGCTTGCGGACTTCGGGGCCGATGTCATCAAGATAGAGGAGCCAGGCATAGGTGACTATGGACGCCATATGCACTCGCATAAACCTGGAAGTTTGAGTCTGACATTCCTGGCAATCAATCGTAATAAGCGCAGTGTGACGCTCAATCTCAAGTCGGAGCGTGGACGCGAAGTATTTTTGAAGATGGTACGCGAGGCCGATGTGGTGCTGGAAAGTTTTCGTCCGGGTGTCCTTGATCGTCTTGGGCTGGGCTACGAACAACTGAAAGAGGTCAATCGTGGCATTGTCTACTGCGCCATTAGCGGCTATGGACAGGATGGCCCCTATCGGCTTCGGGCAGGACACGACCTGAACTACGCTGGCTATGCAGGATTGCTTGACTACAATCGAGGAGAGAATGGCGAGCCTGTGATGCCACCAACGCAACTTGGCGACCTCGCAGGTGGTAGCTTCATGTCCGTCATCGGTATTCTCACAGCACTGCTGGGACGCGCTCAAACGGGTGAGGGGCGCATGGTCGATGTCTCGATGACTGAGGGCGTGATGGCTCTGCTACCTCTAGTTACGGCTACCTATCTCAATACGCATCATGCCCCTCGACTAGGGCATTCACCGCTCGATGGGGGCTTGCCGTGCTACAACATCTATGAAGCAAAGGATGGAAAGTACATCACACTTGCTGCGTTGGAGCCGAAGTTCTGGCAAACCTTCTGCACACGTATTGGGCATCTTGAACTCATCCCGTTTCATCAACCGCATGGAGAGGCAGAACGCGAAGAGGCCATGAATCTGTTGCGTACCATCTTCAAAACGAAGACACGCGACGAGTGGCTTGCTGAACTTGCCGACCTCGATGCCTGTGTCGGCCCTGTCTATAGTCTTGAAGAGGCTTTCAATGACCCCCACGCTCAGGCACGTGGTGTCAGTGTGATGAGT
>DAIQNC010000087.1:4687-5701 GCA_036788655.1 Ktedonobacteraceae bacterium | reverse complement strand
GTGGCGAAGGGGATGCCGCGTTTCGTACCATTCCCAGTTTTCCACGCATCTCCGGCGTCGAGGCCGAACGACGTTATGCACCCCCGGCACTGGGAGAGAATACCGACGAGATGATGCGAGAACTGGGTTATAGCGACGACGAGATTGCACAAATGAGAAAAGATGGCGTCTTGTAGGGTTGTCGTATCGGGTAGGGACCGATGTATCACGTCCTCACGCTGGTTGATCTGGTACGCACGGACGTGATACATCGGTCCCTCCCGATACGATACATTACGGATTTTGCGCCCATTGTCCACGCAGCGCGGCGGCACGGCGCACAATCCTATCTTTCAGTTCCTGATCACGAGCGGATACCTGTTTTGCATTGGTCGCAGCATCCTGTGTCCCCTCGGCTGGAATGCTGAGTTCACGCAGACGGGCAAACACAGGTTGCATAGCCTCTTCCTCATTACGAAAGAACTGGCTACCACGAATACGCACGAAACGCCAACCGAGTCGCTCAAGCACAGCTTGACGTGCCATGTCTTCTTCGAGATTCTCGAGCGTGTGCCAGCGATCCCCGTCACATTCGACAGCGAGCCGTTTGCCGCCGCCTTCAACCACGAGGTCAATACGATACGCACCAACAGGCCATTGTGCGATAACATGATAGCCAGCCTGCATCAGTCGTCGCATGACTCGTTTCTCGAATTCGGAGTCGGCCTTGCGCTCCTGCTCAGCGAGTTTGAGCGAGAAGGCATCGGGATTGAGTGCGTGCAGAATGAGCTTTTTGCGGATGTCGCCCTCTTTCAAGTCGATATCGGGATTGAGTGAATGCACGACCCACATCTGGTCTCGCGCACGACTGGCGGCGACATTGAAGCGTTTCTTGTACATATAGTCGTAGCCATCTTCGCTATGCATGGAGAGCGGCCCACCTTTTTCATTCGGTGTATCGACCATCGACATGAAGATGACATCGCGCTCATCACCCTGAAACTGTGCCGATGTACCGCATAGAATGCGTCGCTG
>DAIQNC010000087.1:0-4677 GCA_036788655.1 Ktedonobacteraceae bacterium | reverse complement strand
TTCCATTGCCGTCAAGTATTTTCGTAGTAATGTGTCGATGCGTAGAGCCTGCTGCTCTTTGACCATCGAGATAACGCCGAAGGTGGCATTTTTATATTCAGGTTGTTGTGTTGCCGCAACGAGCAATGAAGCAATTTCCTGAGCCTCTTCCTCGTTGACATCACCACGTACTCCTGTGCTTTTGACACGATGTGCGATGGTTGGTGGGCGACGCTGCACCTCGCTATCATCACGTAAAGGAACAATTTTGCCCTGATACGACAGGTTATTACTGAACTGAATAATGGGTGAGACACAACGGAAGTGTTCACGTAGACAGATGGGCGGAAACGATGTTTTGGCGAGCGAATAGACGGATAGTTTTCCATCATAAATGCTCTTGTTGGTGATGCCCTGTAAATGCTCGTTAATGAGCCTGTCGATTTTATCCAGTTCTTGCCCGACTGCAAGCGGTGTGACCTGCTCATCGTCGCCGACTACCAGCACCTGTTCGCCCATGTAGATAGCGGTCAACGCTTTGATATCGGCCTGACTCGCCTCATCAATAATGACGACATCGAAGCGTGTACGGCGTGGGTCAAAGTTCTGCACGACAAGGCTTAGAGGCATAATCCAGACAGGAATGGCAGTCTGACAGACACGCATTTGTTTCCGGGCATCGGCACGAAGCTGTGGAACGCGCTTGCCTGTTCCCTTGCCAATCTTCCGCATAATCTCTTTCCAGCCCTGTAATGCCTGACGTTGCTCTAATGTGGTGCGGCGTACCTGTGCAGCCCATGCTTTATTCTCGACCAGTTGAGCCGTTGTGACATGCAATTGCCTTGTGAGTTGCGTGATATTCTCTTGTAGTGTTTCAAGCGAGGTTGCAGCACGACGATCTAACTCGTCCTGTAATTGTCGCCATCGCCATGCCTCTTCAGGTTTCGGTGGCACATCCTGTTTTCCGTGAATGCCATCGCGGTGACGAATCGCATTGGCCCAGCCTGGAGCAGCTTGTTGCAGCTTTTGTAGTAGTGTATTGCGTATCGCCAAATCTTTGTGGCATTCATGCAGTGTTACCAATCGCTCGAATGCAACCTTGTATCCGATGCAGTCACGACGGTCAAATGCTGCACGTAGACGTTGCACAAACTCCGCATTCACAGCACCTGAGCTTGCAGTGTAGAGTTGATCGTGTGCCTCTTTCAGTTTGCCTTCGTAGACGCGCTGATGACGCCGCTTGAGTTCGGCGGCAAGAACCTGTGGCAATTCGAGGCGAACCGCATCGCAGAGACGTTGCAAATCGCCATGCTCAGTTAATTGTACGGGCATTTCCGCTGTGCCAGAGAAGACCATGCTGTATCAACTCTTGCTCTAATGGTTGCCAGATAGATATGTACCATGCAACACATTGACGCAATTGGTAGACATACTGTTGGCAGATGCGTTCTGGTTCGTTGCCCAATTCTATCGGTGTAGGGCCGCCCTGAGCAGTCATTTGTCGTTGCCATCGTCCAAGAAGGTCGGCTCGTGCAGACTTCAAACGCACATAGGCCAGCAAAGCGGCGAAATGTTCCTTTGCTTCTGGCTTCTGCCCCTTCACTCGCGCCTGTTCAAGCAGCGTTTTCCAGTCCTTATGCATCAGCAATGTGAAGCTCCCGAACTTGCCACCTTGCTCGACATGAGCCAGCATATCAGCCAGTACCTGTTCCACACGTCCGGGCAGACAGTCATTCGGCAACATGGGGTCATATTCAAGTAGCATGGACTCAGCCTGAGCCGCTTGTATATGAACAGACTCTATTTTCTGAATCAGGTCTTCCCATGTCTGACGACGTGGGCCACCTTCACGTCCTGCCGCGATAGCCGCCAGTCGCCAGCGTGTCTGCTCCTGTAATGGTCCTGCTGCCTGTGTCAGACGTTCCTGTAACTGCTCAAAATGGTTCAGTGATGGGGCAGTGTTGAAAGTAAGCATATCTTTCCACAGGTCACGGCGGTACTCACGCTCCTGCTTGCTATAGCGTGTCGTCTCCAGAACGAGTTGTTCAAAAGCGACTGGCGAAGGTATACGTGCTGGATTGGGTAGCCCTGCCATCATCTCACGCTCATCATTCGGCGAAACAGTTATGTTGGTACGATATAGCTCTGTCAACTCGTGAAGCGAGAGTGGGAGTGGTCTTCCAGCAACGACAGGTGCAGGAATCCACGAAAGAGTTTCTCGATTCGATGCCACAAAACGAGCGGCATCCGAGGGAGCGTACTGCTGTCCTGCAAGGACAATCGCCTCGTATTCGCTATTACGTGCATCTTTGAGTTGCTGTCTTGCTCGACGGAGACGATTGATAATCTCTGCACGCTCTCGTGTAAGGCGATTCGCGGTGCGTTCGAGGACATCGACATTCGCAAACGAAAGCTTTTCTGTGATGCCATCAATCGAGGCTTCCATCTGCTTGCGACTATCATCTTCGAGAATACTGACACATAATGGTTGCAAGGGTTCCACAACCTTTTCGCGCAACACGCGCAACGCTTTCGGTGTGTGGCTTGTTACGAGAACGCTCTTTCCCTCGGCCAGTAGATGACCAAGCAAATTGGCGATAGTATGCGTCTTGCCTGTTCCCGGTGGGCCTTGCACCAACACCGCGCCCTCTTTTGCAAGACGACGCGCAATCTCTATCTGCTCTCCATTTGCAGGTTTACTAAGCAGCACTGACTCATCCTCGTTATCGAGCATGTTTATCGTTTGTGATGCTATATCTGTTGGTTGCTGAATTTTTTCGATACCGACCAGACTGGTCAAGGCGAAAGGAAGCGTGTTCATTTCAGGCAATGAAAGCAGAATGTTTTCGATGGCGGTACTGAATCCCTGTGAACGGTTGCGAAGAAAGAGTACAGGGTCACGTACGATATATGGTTGCGTTTTGTCACGTGGTGGCACAGGTTGCGTTGAATAACTGCCACGAGGTGAGAGATGATGCACGAGCCGCTCAAGAAACTGTGATGTCTCATTTTCACCGCGTGGCGACCACAGACCCTGCTCGAAATCTTGCCGAATACGTGCAACTGCTGTATTATCAGTGATAGGAAGTGACTGGAAAAGCGTGGTATACAGTTCTGACGGCTGGTCGGCCTCGGCAAGCGTAAACTCAGGAATCTGTGGATTGAAGTGTAGTTGTAAGCGTAGCAACACCAGTGGATAATGAACACCTTGCCTATTCGGTGGGTTCCAGCTTAATATGCCATCACCAAGCACAATCTCTACGGTCTCAGACTCGCGCTCCATACGTGCGCGTAGTTCCGACAACTGCTCATAGACGGTCATTGCTTGCCGTGCAGGGCGTTCTGTGTTTGCCCATGCATTACGCTTGATGACCCACGCATCGAATTGTTGTCTCAAATGTGGGTTGTTGCGAACAATGCTTGCTTTATCAGGCTCAATAGTAGCAGCAGCATCGGCGTTTTGCCATCCTTGCCGCAATAAAGGGGAAATATCGTGCGGTGGCTCCGGTGCGTCTGTCAGTTTTGGACGCCCAACTTTCAGAATGTAGTCTTCCTCATCTTTTTCTGTCTTCCCATTCTGTCCCATTGTCTCTTCGGCATCACTTGCTCTTTGTACTCGCGCACGAATAGTTGGATAGCGTGGTAAGTCATGAAACCACAGAACCCAGGATTGATTCTGAATTTCTGTCTGTATGGGATTTTGTAGATGATTGAATGCTTGAACATAACGAAATATTTGTGTGAGTTTTGCTCGTGCTTGAGTAAGGCTATCTTGATTATTCGTCAGAACCACTGATTTCCTGCTTCCCAATTTTTGTTAGCATTAGAGGACGATTGTAGACAGATACTGTGTGTAGCAAGTATAGCAAACACCAGATGTGATAGCAAGGGAAATACAACCTCTATATAACCTGTATATATGAACGTTTGATTTGACAAGTTCCTTATTTCCCTGCTACCCTACAAATACAATAATTCTGTGATACAACCATGACAAGACGATATACGAAGGATTGAGCATGAAACAGCAGCATCCCGTTGTGGCACGAGCAGAGCAGCTTATGCCGACATATTTAGACGACCTGCGAACGATAGTCAACATTGATTCTGGCACATACACGAAAAGTGGCATTGACCGTGTGGGAGCCTATTTGCAGGATCGTTTCCAGCATTTCGGCTTCTCTACCTCATTCGATAAGCAGCAGCAGTATGGCGATAATCTCGTTGCCACCCGTCAGGGACGCAATCCCAACGGGCCACGTGTGCTTCTCATAGGTCATATCGACACCGTATTCTCGGAAGGTGAGGTTGCGAAGCGACCATTTACGCTCACTCAACGAAATGGGATGCACATTGCGACTGGTCCTGGCGTTCTCGATATGAAATCGGGCGTGTTGATTGGCCTGTACGGTTTGCACATACTTGCAGAAGAGGGTGCAGACAACTATCAGAGTGTGACCTACATCTGTAATAGTGATGAGGAAATTGGCTCACCTGGGAGTAAGCCGCTCATTGAGGAGATAGCCCGTCAGTCGAATGCTGTCATCGTGTTGGAGCCTGGGCGTGCTATCTCCACCGTCGTCTCCTCACGGCGCGGCTCTGGTCAGTATCGCGTCGAAGTGCATGGTGTCGCGGCACATGCAGGTGTTGAGCCACAACGTGGACGCAACGCCATTCACGAATTGTCGTATCAGATAC
>DAIQNC010000086.1:5714-9788 GCA_036788655.1 Ktedonobacteraceae bacterium | reverse complement strand
GAGAGAAGAACACGGAATATCGTCAGTCATTGAACTAGAGAACGTTCGGATTCGTCTAGGGGGACGCATCATCCTTGATGATGTGACTATGCACGTGAACGAGGGCGAGTTCGTGGTTGTCCTGGGGCCAAATGGAGCAGGAAAGAGTACGTTATTGAAATTGTTGCTTGGTTTGCTGAAACCAGATGCAGGAACAGTGCGTGTGTTAGGGCATACTCCACGACGAGGTAATGATGCTATTGGCTATGTGCCGCAACACCGCACGATTGAGGCGAATCTTGTGCTACGCGCTCGTGATGTTGTTGGTTTCGGTCTCGATGGCAACCGTTGGGGCATAGGGCTTCCTAATCGCAAACGTACTCTGCTCATTGACGAAGTTTTGAGTGAGGTCGGAGCAACCGAGTTTGCTGATGCGCCTGTTGGAGAGCTTTCTGGTGGTGAGCAGCAACGCTTGCTTATCGCCCAGGCATTGCTGACCAATCCGCGTCTGCTCATGCTCGACGAACCACTTGCCAGTCTGGATATCAACCGCGAGCAAGAGATTGTGGCTTTGATAGACCAGGTGTGTCGTGAGCGACGTGTTGCTGTATTGTTTGTGACGCACGATATTAACCCACTCCTGCCCGTTGTTGATCGCGTTCTCTATATGGCGCGTGGGCGTAGCACCATTGGTACGCCAGACGAAGTGATTACCAGCGAGACATTGAGCCAACTATACGGCACACCTGTCGAGGTAGTTCATGCGCTGAACCGACTTTTTGTCGTCGGTGCAGAGATGTGAACCTGAGATAAAGAGGATGCTCTTATGTTCGATATATTGCAATACGCATTTTTTCAACACGCTCTACTTGCTGGTTCACTGGTCGCTATTATAGCTGCCGTTGTTGGCTATTTTCTGGTGGTACGTGGCCTCACGTTCGCAGGTCATGCACTCGCCCATATCGGGTTTGCGGGTGCTGCCGGGGCGGTTCTGCTTGGTATCAATCCAATCTGGGGTTTGCTTGTCTTCACGCTCGGTACTGGAACGGGTATCGGGTTACTCGGCAAAGAGATTCGTAGTCGTGATCTTGCTATTGGCATCCTCATGACCTTCGCGCTCGGCCTCGGTATGCTCTTCCTCTCGCTCTATCACGGATTCGCTGAACAAGCGTATAGCATTCTTTTTGGCGATATTCTGGGTGTTAGTGCCACAGATGTCCTCATCACGGCGATTTTTGCTCTGTGTACGCTACTTGTTTTCCTTGTGCTGTTTCGTCCATTGATCTTCAGTTCGTTCGATCAAGACGTGGCAGAGGCGCGTGGTGTGCCTGTACAGGCTCTTGGCATCGGCTTTCTGCTGCTTGTAGCTGTCACTGTCTCGATGTCGGTACAGGTCATCGGCGTGTTGCTCATCTTCACGCTGCTCATAGGGCCAGCAGCAACTGCCATGCGCATTGTGAGCTATCCGATACGTGCTATTCTACTGGCGATGGTACTGGGCATCGGATACGTCTGGCTTGGCATGTTCCTCGCGGCCTACACCTTCAATGGTACATTGCCGCCCAGTTTCTTCATCTCGACGCTCTCTTTTATCGTCTACATGATCGTGCGCCTGCTCTCTCCGCGCTGGTCGCGTTCGAGACGTAGTGTCCAGGAGATGCCAGCGATAGATGTACACACCTGTATTGACGAACACAGCCATGTGAAAGAGATTGTGCCATCAGCACGAGGAGCAGAGTAGAGTAATGATACAAGCATTGATACAACAGAGCTTTGTACAGAATGCATTTCTTGCAGGAACGATAGTCGCCATTATCGCCGCACTGGTTGGCTATTTCGTTGTGCTGCGTTCACAAGCATTTGCCAGCGACTCACTCTCGCACATCGCCTTTGCAGGTGCAACAGGTGGAGCATTATTTGGTCTTTCATCGCTTGTCGGTATGTTCCTTTTGACCCTGCTCTCTACACTCGGCATGGGAGCATTAGGTGAGCGTGTACGTGGGCGTGATGTCGATACAGGCATGGTGCTTGCCTTTGCCCTCGGCCTCGGCGTATTATTCCTGAGCCTCTATGCCACAGGCACTAATGCGAATGTAACAGTAAGTGTGCTTTTCGGCTCACTTTTGAGTATTACGCGCACGTCTGTATGGATAACATTGATTGTGGCTCTTGTCGTCCTTCTTATACTTACAATCCTGTTTCGTCCACTCCTTTTCTCGTCGATTGACCCGGAAGTAGCTCTGGCGCGTGGCGTTCCTGTGCGCTTACTCTCGATTGTATTCTTGCTGCTCCTTGCCGTGACCATTGCGGTTTCGGTACAGGCCGTTGGTGCGCTGCTTATCTTCGCCCTGCTCATCGCACCTGCCTCCACCGCACAACAATGGACGCATCGTCCAGTGACAACACTTGCCCTTTCCGTTGTGTTAGGACTAGCCTTCACATGGACGGGTCTCATCTTATCGTTCTTTGCCCTGCACTGGCCCGTCAGCTTCTACATATCCGCGCTTGCCGCCCTCTCGTTCTTTCTCTCGCTCCCGTTCGGGCGTCGTCGCAATGTACAACGCCAGGAGATATCGCATTGTTGTCACGAATGTATGCCGACGGCAAATACGGTGGTGAAAGAGTGACGGAACTAGGCTTTGATATCCTTTCTCTTCAAGAAGACGCCAATCAGGATTGCCAGAATGACGATGATGGCAAGTAATGCACCCCAGGAGAGCAAAAGGCGATGCAAGGAGTCGATGTGACTGTAAATAGAAAAGAGCGTTCCGTGATAGGTGTAATCGTTGCCGAAAAGTTTGTCACCGCCGATTGTTTCAGCATGTAACCCTGTTGACGAACCGAGGGCAGCCATTGCCCAGCGTGAAGGAAAGATCATCGCCACAATCTGCGTGAACTGATCCTTGAGTGCAATGATAGCTCCCGAAAAGATAACCTGCGGTAGCAGAATAATCGGCACAAAGCTGATGGCGCGATCATTATTCGGAGCAATCGCCGAGATCGTCAGGCCAATCATCAGTCCGGCGAGGGCAGTCAGGGAAAGTGTAATATAGGTTTCGAGAATTGGCGAGAGAAAGATGCCCTGATGGAGCGGTTCACCCAGGTTGACGACGAAGACGAAGACTGCGCTCTGTAACAGTGAAAGTAAGCCAAGTACAACGATTTTGGAAAACATATACGGCAGAATGCCCAGATTGACCGCTCGTTCGCGCCTGTAAATGGGAGCCTCTTTGACGATCTCGCGTGTGCCATTGATACAGCCGAACAGGATGGTAGCAAAGGCCATGATAAACAAAGCCTTTTGTGCGTCTGTCCCCGGCCCAAGCACAATAAAGTCCTGAAGAGCCTGCTCCTGCCCACCCCGTTTCTGAGCGTAAAGTTGCCCATTCGGAGTATTCTTCAGGAAGGTAAGCACCTGTCCACAATCGATCAGTTGTGTTTGCTGTGCCTGTGGTAAGGCTAGAGGCCCTGATGCCGTGATAATCTGCGTCTGGCATTGTACCAGTTTATTTGCATCAAAGACGCCGGGGCCAATTTCAAAGCGCAACATCAGCACCAGCATAATTGCGATGATGGGAGCTTGTAAGAGCAGAATAAGCAAGTTGCCTACGTCATTTTTGAGCAATTCCATGTAGCGCGTTGAAAGTAAGGTGAACTGCGACCAGCTATTACCCCGTTTTACTCGTTGTTCGATTTTCTGAGCTTTCCCTTCACTTGTATTGTTACGAGAGGCAGCCGTCGTTGCAGTCTCCGCCAATCTCTTTTGTACCAGTCTTTCTTCCAGTGGTGTAGCAACATACTGTTGGTAGGTTGGCGATTCGAGGAAACGCTTTTCTGCCTGTTGAGGGATATCCGGTTGTTCCTTTGTTGGCTCCAGCGCACTATAAATCTCAGCAAAATCGGTCTTCTCAAAATATTCTTTCGCTGTGTTGGGTGGGCCAAAGAAGGCTAGACGCCCTCCCTGTGCAAGGAAGCAGACGTAATCACAGGCATTAATGTTATTTGTGGCGTGTGTTACGAGGACGATAGTGCGCCCCTTATCGGCGAGGCTCCGCAGCAGGGCGCCGGCGAGGATCGCGAGCATCACGCCGCGCG
>DAIQNC010000086.1:644-5704 GCA_036788655.1 Ktedonobacteraceae bacterium | reverse complement strand
AAGAAAACACCAGGATTTGCCAGTAGTTCAAGTGCGATAGAGACTCGTTTGCGTTGACCGCCGGATAGTTTGCTGACCAACAAGTGGCGGCGTTCAGTCATCTCTACGTCTTCAAGTACCTCGTTAATGCGCCACTGAATCTGTTCTTTCGTAAAGTCTTGTGGTAATCGTAGACGAGCCGCATAGTAGAGCGCACGCTCAACCGTCAACTCACGATGGACGATATCATCCTGTGGCACATAGCCAAGTTGCGTGTTAAAGGCGGCAAGGTTCCGATAATAGTCCACGCCATTATAGTAAACTGTACCTTCCTGCGCTGGACGAAGACCATTCAGGGCATCCATGAGAGTAGATTTTCCGGCTCCTGAGCCACCGACTAGCGCGACGAATTTACGTGGCGGAATGACCAGCGAAATATCATTGAGCAAGATAACGTTGTTGTTTCCTACTTTTTTGAGCTTTACGGCATCAATACGAATATGATTGCTCTCGTCGTATTGTTGCAGTTCTGAGCCTGTGTAGGTGAGACGGTAGGGGCCAATACGAATCTCATCACCCGTGTGTAACAACTGGCTGGTGATGGGTTGCCCGTTGACATAGACATGGTTTGTACTGTTCGTATCAACGACCTGATAGCCCTCTTCGACTCGCTCCAATATGGCATGATGAGACGACACCTGTGGGTGGTTGAGTACCACTGCATTATCTGGTGTACGTCCGATAGTGAGCTTTTGAGCAGTCAAGGGAATAGGCGACATTTCGGAGAGCGTTTCATCGGCCTGACCAGTACCGCTATCATAGGTAAGCGTAATCAGTGTGCCATGATCGTCGCCGACGCGGATGATATCACCATTTTTCAGTTCTTTGCGAAAGGGTTGATCTCCACGAATACGCTGTCCCTGATACCATATCCCATTGAGCGTCTTTTCTCGCTCTGGATGAGGATGTACAAAAAAGAGCTTATCATCTTCACGCACGATTTGTGCGTGCAACGAGGAAATAATGGGTTCATCGATCACAATATCACTCTGGCTGTTGCGCCCGATAGAGAGTACCGGTTTATCCAGCAGGTGAACTTGCCGCTCGCTATGAATATTGCTACTTACAGTCAACGAAGGTATGCCCATGATGCCCATAGGAGCAAGCATCGTTTCGGAAGGGGAGATATTGCCATTGCCAGTACGTGATGAGGTTGAACCCGTCATCATAGGTACTGTTGATGGATGCATCCGCATTGTACGTTCAGGTTCCCCGATGGACGGTACAGTGGCAAATCTGTCGGGGGGAGGTTGAATGGCAATCGGTTGTATGAGAAAGACGAAGCGAGTTGTTTCACCAAGACTCACTATGCTATCAGACCGTAGTTCCCCCTGCTGTACTTGCTGTTGATCGACAATGAGATAGTTATTCTGCGAAAGGTTTTCAATCATCCAACTATTATTTTGCCTGTAGATACGTGCATGGCGTCGGGAAACTTTCGGATCCAGAACAACAATATCATTCTGCCGGTCTCGTCCAATGGTCATCTCAGGTTTGCTAATGACAAACGTCTTGTCTGTCATCGGAACGCTAAGAAAGCGAATGACGACTTCATTCGCAGATTCCTGCTCATCTACGTCCATTTCTGCCTCGCTTACAAAGTAATGTTCACGGATGCAACAAAAATGCTTCTCAGCTACAGTTGAAAGTTTCAAGCATAATGTATATACCGCTATGATACTCTATACTCTACCACAGAGTACCATACATTTGTAAGTAAGCAAGACGTAACCATACTGACTCGTTCTAGCCAATGCGGAATGCTCAGGATGAGGTGGAGCATCAAAGATCATGCACGTCCAGGACGCATGAGAATACATGTCGTCGTTCCGTGTGCGTACAGCTTGCCCGACTCATCGGTTAAACGCGCCTCTGAGGTGGCAACACGTCCACCTACATGAATAACCTTCCCTTCACAATACACTTTCCCTGTACTGCTCGTAAGAGGACGCAGGTAATTCACTTTAATCTCCAATGTCGTGTAAGCCGTTCCTACTGGCAGCATCGTATGCACCGCACATCCCAATGCGGAATCGAGTAATGTTGCTGCAAACCCACCATGCACTGTGCCAATTGGGTTGTAGTGATACTCTTCCGGTACAGCAGTGAAAACAATGCGTCCTTCTTCGACCTCTGCAACCTGCATATTCATCAATGCGCCAATAGGTGCAGCAGGTACATCACCATTCGCCATTGCACGTAAATACTCAAGGCCACTCATGGTACGTGCCACCATCGCACCAATCATCGGGTCTTGCCACGTAAATGTGTGTGAATGCTCTGTATTGCTCAATTCAGAAATATCGCTCAATGTGTTTTCTCCTGTTTTTTTAATTCAGACCGATTGGTCTTAAATTAAGTGTAACAGATAGGAGAAGTGGGTGTCAAGAAATCGGAGACATCTTTTTTGTGTTATAATTAAAACAAGTGTTCCATTTGTTGCTGACTATGACCTCATGATCCTTGAAAGGAAGGGAAAGAAATGAATGTCTTATTCATTGCTGGCTATGGGCCAATCACCACTGACACAAAGGAAAGCATCGCTTTTTATAGAGATGGTCTGGGCATTTCTTTTCAAGAGGAAGCAGGTGGATATTTCCATACGGGCGACCTCAAAGGTTCCAAACATTTTGCTCTCTGGCCTCTTTCACAGGTTGCTGAGTCTTGTTTTGGTGTTGACACATGGCCTACTGACTTGCCGATTCCGACCTCATGGCTCGAATTTGACGTGGAAGATGTTACTGCCGCCAGTGAAGAGTTGAAAGCAAAAGGCTACAAACTACTGGTAACAGCAAGAGAAGAGCCATGGGGCCAAACTGTTTCCCGTCTTCTGAGTCCAGAGGGCATTGTAGTTGGCCTGACATATACGCCAGCGATGCGCGAAAGCGAGTAGCCATTTCAAGAGCCGCGAGACTCCAATGGATGACGTGCGAGAAACTCGTTGACGACGCGGCTTGCCTCTTCCCGAAACTCAACAAAGTAGCCGTGCCGTCCGCCTTTGACGATATACAATTCAGCATTGGGAATGCGTTCAGCGAGCAGGTAGGCGTTGGCAGTGGGATTTACCGGGTCATCGCTACCGTGAATGACGAGTGTGGGTGCTTTGATGGTAGGTAACAAGTCCCAGCTATCGTGTCCTTCGCTGGCGAGGTAGTGGAGCCTCTGAGCATAAGGTGGAATGGGTGGTGATTGCATCTGCATAAGCTCGCCGATGTGTTCTCGAATCCACGCTGGTGTATATATTGTTTCCAGCATTGCCATCATCGCCGCCTGTGAGTCGCTGGGCGGATGTGCCATACGTGCGTTGACTTCTGCCGAACGTGCTACACCGTGTGCGTTTCCGGGTGTTGTACATCCGAGTACAAGCGCACCGATACGGTCAGGATAGTCGATGCCAAGCCACTGACAGATGCGCCCACCCATTGAGATACCATAGGCGTGAGCGCGTGGAAGGTGTAGATGGTCGAGGATGGAGATGGCATCCTGAGCGAAACCACGTGTAGAATACGGCGGCTCTGACGGTTTATCGCTCTGACCCGTTCCGCGATGGTCATACACGATGACATGATAGCGTGATGCGAAATCGTCGCGTACAGCGTTCCATCCTGTATGGTCACTGGCCTGCCCGTTAATGAGCAAGAGTGGCTCACCGTGTTCTATTGCGCCGACCTCTTCATAATACAGACGTGTACCGTCTGTTGCAGTTGCGAATGGCATGAATAACAGTCCTTCGTTATTGTAGACGGACAATTCATTGTCGGCATCTGCGATAATGTAACACGCCGACAATGAATTATCGGTCTACGAATATATTTATTGCGGTGTGCCGTTGCCGCCAGAACAGGCTGCACCCGGCTCCTGAGTCTGTGGCCCCTGCTCATATTTTGAGATAAATTGAGCGATACGTGGATCGTTGGCACTATTCACTTTGAGTTGAACACCCCATGCTGATGCCACAACAGGACTCGGCAGACCCGTATAAGGTGACAGTATCACATAAGAGTGACCGCGTACAAGGTTCTGGAGCGTCTGAATATCAGAGGTACTCAATGATGGTTGATAGGTAATCCAGACCGCGCCATGCTCCATCGAGTGGACAGCATTTTCATTTGGCACAGGCGAGGTATAGATGCCACAGTTCTGCCAAACGGGATTGTGAGGCCCACCAACGGGCGGAACCTGCGGATAATTGACCGTCCCCGTCACGTGGGTACGGGCCAGATTGCTATAGGTGACAACACCAGAAATGTTGCCGTTGTTGGCACTCTGATTTTGAAAATAGAGCAACGCCCCTACCACGATGATAATAAGCACACCACAAATGATGCTTCCAATCCAGAAATCTCGGTAAGCAGAACGCTTCACCTTTCTTTTCTGATTGCTCGACTTGGGTTTTGCACGTGTTACAGTGGCCTGTGCTTGCTGATATTCCTGTTGTCTTTTTCGTCGTTGTTGTGCTTTACTCAATGTTGCTCTCCTACAATATGTTCTATCATAATGGCAGGTAAATAATAGCTCTCATTATAGAAGGTGAGAATAGAGGTGACAAGCCTTGCAGTATTATTGATAATTTGACATTATAAAAATAGCCGTGATATGCTCAACATATGAAACAGCTCACAAGCAATCTTCCTCTTCTCCGCGAGACACTTATCTATCATGTGCTAGCCGCGTGAGCCAGGCACACATGTTCACGCGGCGCAAAGAGATAACATAACCTCATGTAGGGCCATCATGTATGACGCCCTCGCGCTCAATCACGCACTGTGTGGGGTTACGAAGGGCGTAATAGAATTACGCCCCTACATTGTTGTCTCGTTTCCGTCGCATCAATCATCTCTGTGTCCTCTTCTCACATCCATTCCGCTTCATTCATCATTGATCAACATTTCAAAGAGGACATTTTCTGCATGTTTTCACGCTTTTTTGTTCGTAAGGGACTGTGGCGTAACCCGAATTTTCTCAAGCTCTGGCTTGGTTCGACCATATCACTTTTTGGCTCACAGGTAACGTTTCTTGCA
>DAIQNC010000086.1:0-624 GCA_036788655.1 Ktedonobacteraceae bacterium | reverse complement strand
TCACTGCCGCGCTCATCCTTCATGCAAATGCGACGCAGATGGGCATTCTCTCAGCAGCAAATACGCTTCCGTTTTTGCTTGTAGGTCTATTTGCAGGTGTGTGGGTAGATCGTATGCGTCGTCGCCCGCTACTCATCGTCACTGATATTGGACGCACTTTGCTGCTCGGTTCCATTCCACTCGTTGCCTATCTGGGAATCCTGCATATTGCATATCTTTATGGAGTTGCATTTCTTGTTGGCATTCTCACGCTCTTCGCAGACGCTTGTGCAGACGACTCCTCCTGATACACTACTGGGGCGTGTCAGGTCGAGCCAGAACGTTATCGGACTTGGCTCGTTGCCAGTAGGTGCGTTACTGGGTGGTGTACTGGCGAATATGTTTGGAATACGTCAGATATTGCTTGGAGCGTGTCTGTTGCGTTTTGTATTGCTGGCACTATTCATTGCACCATTGTGGAAAAGAGGTGAAGAAACACCGAGCGGAGAACAACTATGAATGTTATAGTTTGTTGCTTCGCAGCCGTTCCAGTCGTGCATTGTCTTCTTTAAGTTTGGCTTCAGCCTTCGTGAGTAATTCGTCGATGCGCTCTTGAGGCCAGATGACAACGCCATCATCGTCAGC
>DAIQNC010000085.1:4715-9856 GCA_036788655.1 Ktedonobacteraceae bacterium | reverse complement strand
GGCCGACGATTCGATGAGAACAATTTAGCCCGTGTGCAAGCATATATCAACAGGCAACGCACTGAGATACGTAGTCTCGTTCTGATTGCCTCCGAGCATTTTACCCCTGAGCAGGTGAAGGAGTTGCAGAGACGCGCTAAAATAAGTAAGTACGGATGGCGGTCTCTCAAAAAAAGCTGCCCTGTTACATTGAAGAATGGCTTCACCCTTTTGTGGTACTAACTGGCTCGCTTGTATAGTGGCATAAAAGACCGAAACTCGATTTGTTGCACCCGACGTTCTAAGCTACGTCGGGTGAGGATTGTAATGCATGTATCTGGAAAAAACGTTACAACAGTATCTTGACGATCTCGCTTCATCGCAACCAACACCGGGTGGTGGCTCCGCCGCCGCTTTGAGTGGAGCGATGGGAGCGGGGTTGGCGAGCATGGTTGCACGTCTGACGCTTGGCAAAAAAGGCTATGAGGATGTGCAATCTGAGATAGAATCACTCATTACAGAAACGGAGCAACTCCGTACACGCTTTCAGCAGTTGATGCAAGAGGATATCGAGGCATACGGGCGGCTGTCTGAATGCTTCAAAATGCCTCGTAGCAATGATGAAGAGAAGCAAGTACGCTCTGAGGCGATTCAGGCTCGACTTGGAGAAGCCGCGCTTGTTCCGTTAGAAGTTGCCGAATCTGCCGCACAACTAGCCCGTCTTTGTCAGCGTATCGCCGAAATTGGCAATAAAAAGGTTCTTAGCGATATTGCGACAGGAACTATGCTGGCATCAAGTGCGGGAACAGGTGCTTCATGGATGGTTCGCACCAACTTGATGTCAATGAAGGATGAAAAACACATACTCGCGTTAAGCGACCGTCTCAATGCCGCACTCGAAGCGATAGCGACACATAGCCAACGGGTCATAGAACTGGTCGGGGGAGAAAGCGACGCATGACGGCAACCATCATAGACGGACGAGCATTAGGCAAAGAGATTCGTGCGGAACTTCGTGAGGATGTAAGGGCATATACACAGCAACAAGGCACATCACCGGGACTAGCCATCGTGCGTGTTGAAGGCGACCCGGCATCAGCAGTCTACGCACGCTCCATTGTACGCATTTCAGAGGATATAGGTGTCAACGCGCATGTAGAGTTGCTTCCCGCTGAGATTACAGCAGAAGAACTACAGGCAGTCTTGATGCGCCTCAACACAGACGATCATGTACAGGGTATTCTTGTACAGATGCCCCTCCCCGAACATCTGCCTCAAAAAATTGTCATTGACACACTGGCGGCTGAAAAGGATATCGACGGTATTTCGTCATTGAGTGCGGGTAATCTGTTTCTCGGTCTCCCCAGTTTCTTGCCCTCAACGGCTGCGGCAGTGATGGAGATACTTGAGCGCACTCATACACCTCTTGCAGGGAAACGTGTCGTCGTACTTGGGCGTAGTAATGTCGTAGGCAAGCCTCTGTCGATGATGCTGCTACAAAAAAACGCCACTGTGACAGTCTGCCACTCTCGCACGGTCAACCTCTCCACCTATACACGAGCAGCCGATGTCCTTATCGCGGCAGTCGGGCGACCTCGCATGGTCAAGGCAGAGCTTGTACGTCCCGGAGCAACCGTCATTGACGTGGGCATTAACTCGTTACCAGAAGGCGGAATCGTCGGCGATGTCGATTTCGACTCCGTGAAAGAGGTTGCAGGAGCAGTCACACCCACACCGGGTGGCGTTGGCCCTCTCACCAATGTACTACTCCTCAAACAATGTGTACAGGCCGCATGGCGACAAGCAAAAGGACAGGAACAAATGCTGCACTCATTCTAATATGTGGTTTTATCTGCCATCAACTAACGATAAGTTTTCTCAAACGTGATGCTATGATTGTGAAGGTTAATGAAATACGCTGAATACCGAGGCACGGACGTGATAAATCTGTCCGTGCCTCGGTATTCAGCGTATTTCATTAAAGAAGGTCATTTAGGATACATGACACATAGCTCTTGCCAATACATCTTCTACAAGGTATACTAATAGCAAGCGAGCAATTTTCCCTACTCACACAACTCACTGATATTCGCAGACTGATTATTACCTCCTTACACTTTGTACCTCTTCCTCATCACCGAAAGGTTTCTCCAATGGTTCGCACTCTCGACGCTGCCCTTACTACGGCACTCAATGCACAGACACGACGCCTCGCGCTTTCTTTAACCATCGAAGACCACGTTTTGCACTACACGTCTTATCAAACTCCGGGAACGGCAGATGCATGGAATGATGCCTGTATTGCCAGTGACAATAGCATTATCCGCATCCAGGTGACACGCAGCGGTTTTGCTTCGACGGGTATGGTACAGCGCATTACTGATCCAACTCAGGCGTCACAATGGGCAAGTTGGACAACCTTGCCAGGAGCTTCGAGCAAGTTGTTTCAGGATGGTGGATGTGCTGTTTCAAATTCACAGGGAACGCTTCGCGCATTCGCACAGTGTGGCACAGGTGGTAGTGCGCTGTATGTCTGGACTTCGACGAATAATGGACAAACATGGGCCGGGCCAGTAAGTATCCTTACGCCGCCCGGAAATGCACTTATCAAGGGTATCGGCAGTGCTGGCAATAACGATGTTTTCTTCATCTATGACGTGTCGGGGGGAGAAGCTATTGGATGCTCTTTCTATTCGGGAAGCTCGTGGTCTTCGCTCACATCGTGGACACTTGCTCCGCTCGTTTCAAGTGGTGGACTCGCTACTACCTGGAACGGGACTTCCTATACTATTCTCTATTCAGATGGCTCAACACTCGCAACCTGTACCTACACACCTTCGACACATAGCTGGAATAGTGGCAGTGTTATTGCACCAGCCACCAGTACCGCCATTGCCCGTACCGCTCCTCGTCTCTCGTCCCTCAATGGCGTCTATACACTCGTTTGTATAGAAGCAGATTCCGGTCTGCTCACAGGTGCAGTCTACAACTATCCACGTCTCCGACAATCCGTTGACCTTGTTCACTGGTCGAGTGGTACAATTGTACATCCGCTCTCCTCGCTCTATGGAGCCGTCGTTATACCGCTTCCGACTCCTGCAAGTGGGACAGCAGGAGCGCGTAGCTATCTCGCTACCATGAATAGTGTCTATAGTGCCAATCTCTTCCAGAAAACGAATACAGCGCAATTTCTGGATGTCTCCGCCTCAGTGCTTTCTTATCAGCGACAGGAGCAGGTCTCGAAACCAGCACGTCTCGATGTCGTGTTAGATAATGCGAGAGGCATCTATAACACCTTCATTGGAACGACAACAAATTATCAGCCTATAGGTCTAAATGCCTCGTTGATACTCAGCGAAGGCTATGATACAGGCTCACCGCCATCAGTAGCAGATGTCGCGCAGGTTGGGATGTATCATTTGAATCAAATCCATATTGTGCGTTCACCACAGGAAAACCAATTACATCTCATTGCCTTCGACCTTTCTCACAATCTGGACATCACGGTACGCTATCAGCACAGTTATAGCAATCAGGCAGTTGGCTATCTTCTCACGGAAGTCAGTGCGTGTGCAGGTCTCTTTTCAGTTGTGCTACCTACGACTACTCAAATAAGCCAGACTGTTCCTTCGTTTGTAGTACAGGCAGGTCAGACATACCGCCATGCAATTGATGAACTATGCACGACCTATGGGCTGGCGTACTTTCTTGACCAGAACGAGACGCTGCAATTTCGAGAACTCTCGTCGAGTGACCCTTCCGTATGGAGCTACCAACCGGAAATCGAGATGGTCAGTTTTGGGAGCAACGATCAGAGTGCGAATCACATTGTGGTCAGTGGCAAACCACCACACGGGGGACAACTAGGCGCACTCACAACTGCTGAATCCTATGATGACATTCACATGCAACTTATTGGTCTGGAGAAACCACTTCACCACGTAGACCCGAAACTCACAACCACAACTCAATGTGCAGAGAAGGCGGCTTTGTTGATTGCACAGGAAACGCGCTCACGGGTCATTCACACGGTCACGGTACCACTCAATCCTGCCCTACAACTTTTGGATGGTATCACATTGACTGATAGTGCCGCGCCAACTGGCAGTGGACAAAGCGGGACTTGTCGTATAGCACGTTCAGTTGTGCATTATGACGCGCACAAAGGGATAAACGAAATGCAACTCACCCTCGAAGGTCTGTAGGGGCGTTATTCTATAACGCCCAGATGCAAATGCCCAGGCAACACCAAGCTTCAAACGCTCAGGTATTCAAACGCCCAAGTATCATGCTTTTCCAGCACGTCGGCGTCTTGCGGCAACAGCCTTATGATGACGTTCGCGCTTCCGCCTGGCTGCCGCCTCACGTTCCGCAGGTGTCATCGTTTTTGTGGACGTCTGCTGTAGAACAGCATTTGATGACGTTACTGTAGAGGCTCGCCGTTTACGAGCATTGTCCATCCCTTGATAAATAATAAATCCTGCTAATAAGCCCGAAGCGATAAGTAGCACAATATAGGCAGGAATGACCAGAGGACTCAGGCTTGTTGGCAGCCAGTGATATTGCAGACCTAAATTGAGAAGAAATGCCAGTGCGAGTAACACATATTCAACACTCGTTAGAATAGTGAGGCGTTTGTACCATGGATACTGTATTCCCATCGCACTCTCTCGCTGCTGTCTGCGCCGTGCCATCAGGATGTTGAACGCACCAAGTGCCAGAAACATAATACATAGTAGCGCGACAAGTTGCAGACCAGCCATACAAACACTCCTCCAGACACATAAAGAGAAGCCGAGAACAGCTCGAACTTCTCTCCCAATTACTATTGATTACTGATATTCACAGGGATTGTTTCGGTTTGACCATTATAGTATACCGTAAGTGTATAGCTTTTGCCTAATTGCACTCCGATACAGGTCAATTGAATAACCTTTGTATCACCATTTAAACCAGTGGGAGCAAGCGTCCCACTCTCAGTTGTCTGTCCATCGACATGAATATGTTGGGCATTGTAATCATCGCTCGGCTTCACCGTCCAGTTGATGACGGTTTCATTGAGATTCACAAGGGTCAGACCTGTACTCTGACATGATCCATTTGCAGCTGGTGCGGCTACGATTGGATTGGGGGAAATCACTACCTCAATCCCTGACTCTGCC
>DAIQNC010000085.1:0-4705 GCA_036788655.1 Ktedonobacteraceae bacterium | reverse complement strand
ACCTGTAGCTCAACAGGTAGTATCGCTTGCCCCTGATTAGCTACAGTAAAGACAATTTCGCCTTTATAAGGTTGGGCATTGCTACTTACGCTCAAACCTTGTATCAAAACACCTACATTCACGCTATCTGATTGACCGGAATCGAGTTGTCCCCCTGCCTGCTTATCCTTGATCACAAGCCAGCCAGTATTATCATCCGTGATAGCTGCTACCGTCCATTGTAGAGTAGTGCTACCGTTGTTAGTCAGAGTGACAGGCTGTTCCGATGGATCACCTCGACCTGCTGTAGCAGCGAATGAAAGGGACGAAATGATATTTCCGTTAGCCGATAGCGATAATGATGTCGTATTTGCTGCCGAAGCTGTCACTGTCAGGTCTAAAAATGCATGTTGCCCCGTGTGGTTATCCTGGGCTTGCAATGCATACGCACCTGCCAGTTCCATTGATGGAATCGTCAATGTGGCATGAAAGGAACCCTGACTATCCGTTGTCGCTGTTTCGTGGAGCGTTGTTCCATCGAGCAAGAACATGATGGAATCGTTTGACCCAAATGATGATCCCTGCACATGTATCGTCTGCCCTGCCGTAAAGCTCGTTTGTGCCGAGGCTTGTTGCTGAAATGCAAGTGTTGGCTCAGAATGGCTTATCGAGGTGGTAACAGATTGTGAGGCCAGTTGTGTTCCCGGAAGGTAGGTCGAAGCAATGTATGCAATCAGACCAATGAATAAGCACAACATCATAGCTACAATCATCCAGAAGCCAAAACTGCTTTGCTTATTTTTAGGGATAACGATAGCACGCATACGCATAATACTATGCTGCATTGCCAGGAGTGGCTCTGGCACTGACGCCTGCCCACGCGAGACATTGACCGCCGGGCCAGCTTCGTCGTGTTGCCTGTCACGCCAACTCTTATGCCACTGCTCCGCTGCCTTATTTGTCGCAGAAAGACTTCTATTGTCAATACCGCTGTACGATGCCTGTGAGTCTTCAGATAAAGATAATGTATCAGGCAAGCCTAGTCCCCATTCATATGCTTGATATGATGCTACTGGTGATACCGGGGGCTGCGACTGTGGTATTTGACGCATAGTTGATGCGTTAGGATACTGAGTAGGAGGGGGAGTGTTCGGAACACTTGCTCCCTGCTGAGGTCTGGACGGCACAATCGAATGTGTTGGTATTGGAGCCTGTCTCGTCTCTTGCTCAGAAACATAGCGTCCTGTCAAAGAATTGCCTTTAGAAGGTGATGGCGTTTCTGGTACAGATGGTGTAGATGGCGGCTTTATCGGTTGCACAGGCTGTCTCGGCGGAGGCGTCGATTCCATCTGAACCTGTTCTTTACCAGAAGCTGTCATAGCGTTTTGTTTTGGCTCAACTTTTATAGAGCGCATAGACCCAACCACTTTATTTTCTCTTACAAGTGGGGACGTCTGTGGAACAGAAGGCGTTGGTGGAGGCACATTCAACGCCTCTTGAGCCGCTCGAATCGACTCTATACGTGCATTCGTCTGATTAAATCCGCAATAATTACAAAAGCGTGCGTTTTCTGGCAACTCATGATGGCATCTTGGACAAGGAAACATTGGTAATAGCCTCTTCATAAAAATACATATGCAATATCATTATTCACTACTGTAACGCATAACGCAAATGCACAGCTAACTATTCACTCTTTTATCCTATATCTACGCTGAACAGATGGGAATTATGCGTTACAGTAGTGAATTGGGATAGGATGTCACCTTACGACATATTCCAAACGTAAAAAATGTGTGCATGGGTTGTCTATCACTACAGATATAAATAGACCTGAGAGAAAATCAGGTGATGACCTGATGCAATTCCTTCTCCAAAGGTCTTGACTATCTACGAAAAAACGCTAAAATCTCTATAGATTACTTCTAACACTAAAGATTTATGAGGTTTCCATGCATATCGTTGTTGCAGGCGTGGATCATACCACTGCATCCATCGCTTTACGTGAGCGTCTCAGTTGCTCGTCCCGTCGCATTCCCCAGGTACTCAGTGCTACCAATGCACTCATGCAAGAGTCGGTGTTGCTCTCTACCTGTAATCGTATTGAGCTATATGCTGTTTGTGCCGAGGTTGAAGAGGGTAAAGCACATCTGCTTCACGTGCTTGGAACCATAAACGACGTGCCACAGGAAGAATTGCTAGCCCACAGCTATTGCTTCGTCGATGATGAAGCCGTATCACACCTCTTTGGTGTGACCTGTGGTCTCTATTCTCTGGTGCTTGGCGAACCACAAATTCAGGGTCAGGTTGCAGAGGCTCTGGAAATCGCACAGGGGAGTGGTTACGCTGGCCCCATCACTTCAGCACTCTTTCGCGCCGCTCTCGTGACAGGAAAGCGAGCACGAAGTGAGACCAGTATCAGCCGTAACGCTGTCTCTATCAGTCACGTTGCGGTACAACTGGCAAAGGAACTCTTTGTCGATTTGCATACAGCGAACGTCTTACTCGTTGGTTCGGGACAAATGAGTGAAGTCGCCGCTCGCAATCTGCTCGATAATGGCGCACATCAGCTTGTGATTGTGAATCGCACACATGAAAACGCCATAGACCTCGCACAATCACTGGGAGCTACACACCGTTCCTTCCTGGAACTCGCGGATGCTCTTGTTGATGCGGATGTCGTCATTAGCTCGACAAAATCCCCACGCGCTCTCATCACCCTGGATATGATGCAACAGGTGATGCGCCGACGTGCGAAGCAGCATAACCACCGCTCAATTATGCTCATCGACATTGCTCTTCCACGCGATATAGACCCTGCCGTCGCTCAACTACCCGATGTATATCTCTACAATATAGACGATTTACAGACACAGGTACAGCAAGGTATCGTTTTACGCTTACAAGAAGTTCCTCATGTACAAACGATCATCGAAGAAGAGTCTCTCGCCTTTGAACGCTGGTTGGCCTCATTGAGTGTTTCCGGCACTATCGTTGACCTCAGACATCAGGCAGAGATATTACGTCAGCAGGAACTCGCACGTACCATGCGCCAACTTGCCCCTACACTTTCTGAACGCGATATGGCAATGGTGCAAGAACTAACAACGCGACTCATGAACAAATTTCTTCATACACCGACTGTTCAACTCAAAGAGGCTGCCGCCTCCGATAATGGTCATGTGTACGCGGAAGCATTACGCTATCTGTTTCGTTTGGAAGCTAAAGACTATGATGAATTTACAACAGACAAAACACATACATTCCATACAGCATCTGACCATCGGGACACGAGCCAGCAAGCTCGCCATGATACAAACGCAGTGGGTCGTCCAACGATTGCGCCAACAGTGGCCTGAGCTTGATATCTCTATAGAGACCATACATACGACCGGAGATCGCGTCACACAAAAGCCATTGACGCAGATTGGCGGCGATGGTGTATTTGTCATCGAGATCGAACGCGCCTTGCAAGAGGGACGTATCGACCTCGCCGTTCACAGCCTGAAAGACATGCCAACGCTACAACCGAATGGCTTGCGTCTCGTCGTCACCGGGCCACGCGAAGATGTACGCGATGTGCTCATCTATAAAACACCCTTGCCCACGCAGAATCTTCTCTCGTTGCTGAATGGTACAAATGAGTCTCTACGCATTGGAACGAGCAGTTTGCGTCGCACCGCGCAAATTCGCGCCTTGTGTCCGCAAGACGCCAGCATACAATTGCTTCCCATTCGTGGCAACGTCGATACACGCCTACGAAAGCTTGATGCAGGTGACTATGATGCGATTGTGCTGGCTGCCGCAGGTCTTCATCGCCTTCACCTTCATGAGCAACTTGCTGACCGTCTTCTCTATGTACCGACTGAACAGATATTACCAGCACCGGGACAGGGTGCGCTGGGACTAGAGATACGCGACGAGCCAGCCATGCGGAATCTGCTTGCTCCGCTTCAAGACCATAATGTACAGGCGGCAACCAGTGCAGAGCGTATGTTTATGCGACGCCTCGGTGCAGGGTGCTATCTGCCTGTCGCCGCTTATGGTGAGCATATACATGGCATACTTTCGCTGTCTGGCCTTGTTATCAGTGAAGACGGACAAACACGTGTGCGAGTTCAAAAACACGTATCATGGAATAAAGCTTATAGCTTAGAAAATGCGGAACAACTGGGCATTCTGCTGGCGGATGAGGCATTAGCACAGGGAGCAAGGAGTATTGTCAACACCGTAGTACGCGATATTCGCCAGGGACAGGAGTTTGTCGAATCCAACAAGCCACTTGAAGAGGCTAGCAAACAGGAGCATCTCCATGTCTGAGTTGACAACATCCACACCGCTACAGGGAAAGCGCGTACTCGTTACACGCACTCGTAATCAAGCCAGCGTTTTGAGTGAGCAACTTCGTACACTTGGTGCAATTCCGATAGAGTTCCCGACTATTCGCATCGTGCCGCCTGATGACTGGACACAACTTGACGCAGCCCTCAATCGTCTGTATACAGCATCTTACGATTGGCTTATCTTTACCAGTGTCAACGGCGTTCAAATATGTTGTGAGCGGCTACAGACGTTGGGTTATGACCCACAAGACATACAGGCCGTTCAGCGTGTCAGAATAGCAACGATTGGCCCTGCTACCGCGAAAGCACTGGAACTGTATGGTCTCATTTCAGACCTTGTGCCAGACGAGTACCGTGCAGAAGGCGTGACACAGGCATTGCTC
>DAIQNC010000084.1:8321-9861 GCA_036788655.1 Ktedonobacteraceae bacterium | reverse complement strand
CCGCTAATCCCGACGGGAACGGTAAAGGGTTGCATAATGACCGGAACGTGTACCCATCCCAGAGCGAATACACAGTAGTTGATGGTGACGATGATGGCTGGTACGAACACAAAGGGAATCATCATGATCGGGTTGAGCATCATCGGTACACCAAAAGTAACCGGTTCATTGATATTAAAAATGGCGGGACCGAGCGCGACCTTTCCCACAGTACGTAACTGTGTTGAGCGTGAGCGCAACATGTAAATGACCAGGGGCCATGTCGCACCGGAGCCGCCGAGATGGGCAAAGATGTGAAAGAATGGTTCGGTGACGATGCCGTGTCCACCTGCCACGTTTGCGGCAAGCGTCGTCAGCCAAAATGGTAAGGCAATCGCCATCACAACGTTCATGCCGTGAATACCTACTGACCAGAGCAGCATCATCAGAATAATTTCGAGCAGGGCTGCTGGATAGCTGTCCTGAACAAGCACGAGCGGTTGGAAGATATGCATAAACAAAACTGGAATTGTGTAGGCATGAGTGACATGGCTGGCATCCACATACGTGTGCATACTGACAAACCATTCAAGCCCCCATACCACTGTGAGCAATAATGTTGTTGGCACAAGGGCCTCGAACGCTCGTTTCACATTTGATGGCACGGTTCTGGGTAAGCGAATGGTGAAGCGAGAGCCGCGAAAGAAACGCATCACCTCTGTCGAGAGGATACCGATGATGATGCCAACCAGTAACCCTTGACCGCCGAAATATGGTAGTACCTCGCCTAGCTGCATCGTTGTTAAGTCACGTACAGGTACACTTGCAACAAGGAAGAGAACCATTGCGAGAATGCCGGGCTGTACGGGTTCTGTACGTCTATATTGAGCGAGACTGTAGGCGACCCCGAACGCGAGAAATAAGGCCATGAGACCAAACGAAAGCTCGAACGGAACCATAATGGCATTATAATATGGCTTGACTAACGCCTGTAAAAATGGAAAGGGGGGTGTGGCGATAATCAAAAAGAGGCTACCAGCGATGATAAGAGGCAGCGTGAAGATAACGAACGCATCGCGTATCGCCTGTAGATAAATATTGCTTGCCAGCGCACCGAGAGGCGGTACAAGGTAGCGTTCAAACCAGTCGCTACATTGCTCTATGAAACCTTTCGTGACATGCTCCTCTTCGTGCATATCTTGTGCGTCTTGCATCTGTTGTGATTTCAACTCACTCACAGGATTGCCTATCCCTTGTCCGGCACTTTGAGCAATTGTTGTACTTGCTCTAGCACTGCCTGCCCATTCATTGTTGCATAGTGAAATGGCTCGATCATTGCTACAGGTTTTCCGGTCTTGCGTGCCAGTTGTTCGATGCTCTTTCGCAGATGGCGGATTTGTGGCGCAATCAGTACGACATCGCATGTATCGACACTTGCCGCATACTCTCCTGCGCTCAATGCCTCGATACTCATTTCATACTGCTGCTCGCGTGCCGTCTCAAGCATACTATCGACGAGCAAACTTGTGGACATTCCCCAACTGCACACTATCAAGACTCG
>DAIQNC010000084.1:0-8311 GCA_036788655.1 Ktedonobacteraceae bacterium | reverse complement strand
ATGGCGAATGTGCCATTATTGTTCCCATTGACACACTACACACATCGTTGTGTGCATCGACTCTGCTATTACATTCTGCAAGAACAATGCCAATATCTGTGTAGCACAGATAGCACACATACGAATTACTCCTGTCCAAAGAAAATATCTACCTGTCGCAGAATGCCTACGATATTGTAAGCCTCTTCATCCGGTAGGGGACGTGCGACCTGCGAACTCAACACCTGGAGCGCGTGGCGGCAGATGCTCAACTCACGGGGAAACTGCTGTTCGATGCGCTGTCTCACCGTTTCGTTCACAAGTATTGCTGGTTGCTGATGTCCATATTCAAGGATACAGGCAATATGCAAAACGAAACCTGCCAGCACCTCTAGCTCAAAGGTCTCGCCAACCTCGACCTCGATCAGCTCAATCATGCTTTCAATAAGTGGCAATGCACGCATCGGATTGAGAAAGAGCATACGCTGACTGAGTGTGTAGGATATTTCGCGGAGCAAATCGCTTCGTTGTGAGAAGGTGGGTGTTGTTGGAACCGTCTGTATGGAAGCACGCTGTAGGAGCATTGGGTCAATCAGTGTGTTGCCCAGCAAAGTACGCAGACGTGAAATGCCATCACCAAAGAGTACCTCGGTAAGTGAAAGAAATGGGTAATTCTCCAGGCGAGGATTAATGGTTCCAACGATTGCGACAATCTGACGGTCTCCAACCAGTCGTTGAATATCTGCTTCTGTTTTACTGGACAAGTTAATGTCCATGCAGAGCGTTTCGACGCCCTGCTGCCGCAGTTCTGGAAGACGTTCCTCAATTAGCTCGGCCAGTTTTGTCGCGCTGCCATAGCCAGTGAGACAAACAGAGAGGATGACACGCGGTCTGCTTGCTTCGACATCAACAGCGTTCACCGATGTGTGGACATATCCAATAGGGTCGGATGGTTGCACATATCGTTCTCTGCTTTGAGTGGCCCCTTCACGTCGCAGACCGCTGGCAAGCTGATCAAGTGTCGTGTGTGTCTGTGCGCTGCGCACGGCCTCGACGACAAGAGGCATACTGACATTTGCGAGTGTACGCACCTGAATCCCTGTACGCTGCGTTATCAGTTCTCCGAGTGAGAGGAGCGAGGCAAAATCGACAAGGAGCAATATACCTCGTCCATGATTCACTGTTGTGACGCATTGCTCTACTCTTGTAAGCAATTCTTCGGGCGACTCGTCAAGTGTCAGTTCGACGGAAGCTCTGCTATCCACCCCGGTCAATGTATTCGTAAGCTCGGCGAGACCCGATGCGATGCCACGTCCGTGTGCGGCTACGATGATGCCGATGCTTGCTTCGTCGTTGCTCAGAAGTGTATCGGCATTGGCAAGGAGAACGGTTAATACATCGGTTTCGCTCTCTGGCAATGCGATGTCGAGTGAAGAGCGGATATTCAGAAGAGCGACTCGTGCCACCTCATATTCAATTGGATAGGTATGGCGCATAGCTTGCAGCACTGGTATGTCGGTTTGTTGTCCCTGTTTGCTATGCTCAATTGCGCTCATGAGATGAAGTGTGAGAACGAGTGCCAGTTTTTCAGGGAATGTTCGACGTAGTTGCCCCTCTGCATAATGAATAATGCTGTGACTCATGCTCATAATGCGCTCATCGACAAGTGGTGTATCCTGAATGTTCTGTGTATCTGATACTCCTTGCCTCTTAATGGTCGATGTACCATTGAAGGTATCAGGCAGGGTATCCGCGAAACGTTGGAAGTAATGCTGGATGTCGAAGTGCAATAACTGATGAATCTCTTGTTCTGAAAGACCACTGCTGCGAAGAGCAGATAGTTCATTGCTAATCGTCGTATACAGATTCCGCGATGCATCTGTACTAAGCTGTAGACCAGTTGGTGTAAAGCTGTGTGTCGTATCCAGCATATGTTGAAGCGGTTCAAGAGCGCGATGCAGTTCAGCCGTTCGTAGGAGTCCGTGACGTACATGTTCTGGTAATGTATCGACAAGAACGTGCAGTTCCGACTGGTTCCGTGTGCGATAGTCCAGGTAGGCATGAGCGCATGTCAATTGAATATCCGTGTGCAATTGTCCGATGTTACCGACGCATTCATAGAGTAGCAGGGCGCGAAGCACGGCAGGAGCAACATGAATAGAAACACCGATAGTGCTACATTCGATAGTAAAAAAAGCACGAATGAGTTCATAACGTTCGGTGATGGTACGCTCGTTTAGTCCAGGAAGTGTAATTGTCATCGGAATGCGCCGCCGAAAAGTGGGGAGCAAGCTTGTAGTAGGGTCTTCGGTTGTCGCAGCGAGCAGCAAAAGTGATGCTTGACGTTCGTAGGTATCGCCAAGCCGTCGAAAACGCTCTCGATCCATCAGATAGAAAAGCATTTCCTGGCCTTCTGGCGGAAGACGATGCACCTCATCGAGGAACAGAATGCCTTGATGAGCCTCTTCGACCAGTCCTATACGATCCTTATCGGCTCCTGTGTATGCACCTTTGATGACGCCAAAAAGATGAGCCATGAGCAACTGCGGATTACCTGCATAATCGGCGCAATTGAAGCTGACGAAAGGAGCAGATGATGAAATGGCGTGTTGTTCGAGGGCGAAACTATGCATTAATTTCGCCATTGTTGTTTTACCGACACCACTGGGGCCATATAGAAGTGTGTGTAAACCATGTGGTGGGTAAAGGATAGCAGCCTTTGCTTGTTGCACAGCAACTTTTAGACCTTCATTGTGTCCAATGAGCGTTTCGAAGCTTGTTACAAGCATCTTATGTGGCAAAGAGGCGGAGATGATAGCTGATTTGCTACCCTCACGTGCCTGTACTACTACCCGTGATTGCACATGTCCATTGCTCGACTCTACTGTAGACAGGGTGTGAGTGGGTTGTACTGAAGAAGGTGAGTCGATATAGAATAACACAGGTCGGCCTGGAATGCGAATAATACTGCCTTCCAGAGCAAGCTGATTCAAGTCACGGCTCGCATTCGTGCGATTTACACTCGCCTGTAATCCAACTTCTTCAGCACTAAAGCCAGTGTGTCGTCTTAAAATAGGTGGCACATCGTTGTGTGTGAATTGTTGCGTACAAAGAAGGCGCAATGCTTCAAGAACTTTATCTTTGCGATGCACCCATAGTTCCTTTCAACAGTAGGCCATAACGGGGAGCCTACTCGACACTTAGCAAATACGGGGAGGAAGCAATCAACGTCGTTGGTGATAGCCACTGTGTTTCTCGTATACTGTAATACTACGTCGATTATCTGGACAATTTCACATCTCTTTACGCAACATCATATCATTTTTATACGTAACAAAAGAGAGTATTTCTAATCAAATGTAGTAAGGAATTTCCTATGAGTAGTAACGCACTTCCATCATCGGACTCATCACAAACTCCATTTGACTCCGTACAGCAATTTGCTGATGCCGTCAGAGCAAATGTTTCGCGGGTTATCATTGGGAAGCCTGATGTTATTGACCTGTTGCTTGTTGCACTGCTCAGTGATGGGCATGTACTGGTCGAGGATGTGCCAGGAATGGGCAAAACGGTTATGACAAAAGCACTGGCGCGTTCGCTTGGCGCAACATTTCAGCGTGTGCAGGGAACGCCCGACCTGTTGCCGACAGACATTATCGGTGTAAGCTATTTTGACCAGAAGCGCAACGATTTTGTGTTTCGGCGCGGCCCTATCTTTACTCAGATTCTGCTTGTCGATGAAATCAATCGTACTCCGCCGCGCACACAGGCGGCCTTGTTAGAGGCGATGGCGGAGCGACAGGTGACGGTGGAGCGCGAGACGATGCTATTGCCACGTCCATTTCTGGTACTTGCCACACAAAATCCCATCGAGCTAGAAGGCACATTTCCGCTACCAGAGGCACAACTTGATCGCTTTTTGTTGCGTGTACAGGTTGGCTACCCTGACGAGAATGAGGAAGAGGCGATTCTGCATCGTTTCAAAGGTGAGGAACCTCTCGAACAGTTGCAATCTGTTATCACGGCTGAACAGGTACTGGCATTGCAGCAGGTTGTGCGTCGAGTGCAGTGGCAACCAGAGGTGGAACGCTATTTACTGGCGATTGTGCGAGCGACACGTAAACATGCCGCCATACAACTAGGCGTCAGTCCACGTGGTTCGCTTGCCCTCTATCGTGCCTGTGAAGCCTATGCCGCCATGAAAGGGCGGAATTATGTGCAACCTGACGACGTGAAATATCTTGCACCTGCCGTTCTCGCCCATCGTCTCTTAACGACATCCCGAACGAGAATGCGTGGACAGCGCAATCTGGAGATTATGCAAGAGATTATCGCGGCAACTCCTGTTCCTGTAGAACGCATCGCTCCACCACCCACGAGACGCGCATGAAAGCACCGGAATTTATCCCTGACAAAGACCTGCTCAAGCAGCGACGCTACTGGTATATCCTGGCACTATTTCTCTTCATACTGAGTCTTATTTCTCAGGAATCCCTTATCTTTTTAGCTTCGCTGTTTACCTTGCTGCTTGCCGTTGTGCCTGGACTCTGGTATCGTTCTGCGCTACGTCATCTCAATGTGCGCCAACAGGTGAGCCAACCACATCTCTTCTTTGGAGAAGAGGTGACGTTATCTGTCACTATCGAAAATCGAAAGTGGCTGCCCTTGCCCTGGCTGAGAGTGGAAGACAAGATTACGCCACCGCTTGCTGTTCTCAAAAAACGCGCCTCGCGGTTACGAGCCAATAATCAAGACGCTATCAGCAGTTCATGGTTGCTCTGGTCCTATCAGCGAGTCACACGCCGCTATCACATGCGCTGTCAAACACGTGGTTTACATACCTTCGGCCCGATACATCTGACGGCAAGCGACCCGTTCGGGTGGTTAGAGTCCGATATTGTGATACCATCAAACGAAACACTGCTGGTTTATCCATTGATTGCTCCCCTCGATACGCTTGGACTGCCTTCGATACATCCACTTGGCGAGCAATCGACGCCACTCCAGTTGTTGGAAGACCCTCTACGGGTTGTAGGCGTGCGAGACTATACCATTGGCGACGATCCGCGACGAATTCACTGGAAGGCGTCGGCACATGCTGGCAAACTCCAAAGCAAGGTGTATGAATCGAGTACATTGCGTCGTCTGCTCATTCTGCTTGATACCTGGAACTATACGATAGATGTTCACAATGCTGGATGGGGCAAAGTGCAGAAGCAAGAGGGAACAGATGTAGAATTGCAAGAATTGACCATTACAACTGCCGCATCGCTTGCCGTCTGGGGACTCGAAGAGGGCTATATAGTTGGTCTACTTGCTAATTGCGCGATGAAACTGTATCCACACGAGATACATGTATCGAAGCTGGCTCTGTTGGAAGAGGAAGGTATTCATGTCGATACGCCTGTGTCACAAGATGTATCACCTCCCATTGTGCGTGTTCCATTTTCGCCTGATCCAGCACACTATGAACGACTTCTCTCGACGTTTGCGCGGCTTGCTCCCACATATACGTCGTCTATCAACCTGTTGCTTGATACTGAGGAGCAAATGTTTCCTTCTGGCACAATTATTGTGCTTGTCTGTGCATCGACATCGTTGAGTGAAGAAACAGCCGAACGCTTGTATGATTTGAGCAGACGAGGCATTTCAGCGCATCTCGTGCTACCAGGGCCGACCGATATAGATGTTGAAACGTATGGATTGCCTGTCCATTATCCAGGCGGAAAGGAGCGGTGGCATGAACTTGTTAAAAACACAGGAAACGCCGAAAACGGACTCGTTGGAACCAGCGAGACGACCCTTCAACTGGATTGAGGTAGTGATTATTCCCATTGCTAGCTGCCTGATGGAAGTTCAGCCCATAGCGTTCACTCTCATCCTGCTCTCGTTTACCTTTTCGGGTGGAGTAAATGCATGGCCGCTCGGCGAAGTGTCGATGACGCTGCTCTTGCTCGGACTACGCTGGTGGGCAATGCTGGTATATGGCCTGATGAGGCGTGGCATGAGCAAGTCAGAAGGACAACCGTTACAGGTGCTTGGCCTGATTATCGCGCTGGCTGCGATGATTATTACGCATCTCTGGTTCGTGAGCTTTCTGGGAGCGGCGATTGTTGGCGGCCCCCTTGTCGTATGGTTCTGGTGGCGTGGGAGCCGCATGGCGCAGATTCAGGAGCGTGAAGAAAACCTGATTCAATACTTCAAAATTGGCTTTGGCCTTTTAGTGCTCGAATTGTTTATAGCCGTGTTTACCTCTGATGATGTGACACTTCATGCTACTGCGGCACGCATCTTCAGCACTTTTTTTCTCAGTGGCTTGCTTGCGCTCTCGTTTTCACGGTTAAGTGGAATGAAGGAATCTGGCGCGAATGGTACTGCACAGACCACTTCGACGCGCAACTGGCTCGTCGCGCTCACTTCCATCTGGGTCATTGTTGTTATACTCTCGCTCACCCTCGAAACTTTCTCATTCCAGTTCATTCAGAATGTGTTGCAACCGTTTTGGAACGTGCTGGGCTGGCTGGTTACTGCTATCTTGTATGTTTTCAATCTGCTCTTCGGTGGCCTCTTTTCGTGGCTCAATCCCAAAGCTGTACCCATCACGCCGCTTCCTCCGAATCACAATCCAACGTCTGGTGCTGGGCCATCAACGATTTCTCCCCAGGCACTTGCCACAGGACGGTTGATAATTCTCATTATTGTGTTTGCGCTCCTGATTTTTGTCATCATGCTATTTTTACGACGCTGGAATGTACACTTTCATGAAGACGATGAGGAAGAGGTACGCGAAAGTTTACCTGTGCGCGAAATAGCGCGTGAACGACAGGAGGCGCAGAGACGCGCTCAAAGTGAGGCCGAGCTTGAGACACTCCCACCGAACTCTGCTCGCGCTCAGTATCGAGACCTATTGCAAACAATGGCATGGGAAAAAAACGTACTGGCAAGACGACCAGAGGAGACGCCGAACGAGTATCAACAACGTCTCGTGACGCTGCTCCAACAATCTTCGTCTAATCTTGTGCAAGATAATAGCGAACAGTCAGATGCCAATGTGCTTGACGACCTGACACAGGCATATAAGGATGAGCGTTACGGTGGTGAATATGAGGTAGTTTCTCAACCTGCCTATACACATTCATGGGTAGAACGACTGGCAAAGCGTTTGAGCAGCTTGAATAATAAGGGGATCTCGTAAATGGAATATAGCAACAAACCTCGTATCAAAATTTGTTGTATCAGTAGTATCGAGGAAGCTCAGTTAGCAATTCACTATGGAGCCTCTGCTGTTGGACTCGTTTCGGCGATGCCGAGTGGCCCCGGCCCTATCGAAGAAGACTTGATTGCTCAAATCGCGGCAACCATTCCGCCCGGCGTTGCCTCATTTCTGCTCACGAGTAAACAGGATGTCGCATCCATTATTGAGCAGCAGAGACGATGCCGTGTCAATACGCTACAACTGGTTGACCGCCTCGAAACGGGAACATATGATGAACTGAAAGAGGCACTACCGGGCATCTCGATTGTGCAGGTTATCCATGTCACAGGCGAGGAATCGATACATGAGGCTTTGACCATCGCGCCTCATGTCCATGCTCTCCTGCTCGACTCAGGCAATCCATCACTGCAAATTAAAGAGCTTGGCGGAACGGGGCGTGTCCACGATTGGAGCATAAGCCGCGAGATACGGAAGCGCGTCAATGTTCCGATGTACCTGGCTGGCGGCTTGCGACCTGACAATGTGGCGAGGGCGGTACAACAGGTCGGACCTTTCGGTTTGGACATATGTAGCGGTGTGCGAACGGATGGAAAGTTGGATGAACGCAAACTAGCCGCTTTTTTTCAAGTGGCCTTAACAGCTTCCTCATAATTTGGGTGATGTGCTATCTATTTGTAGTGGCGTGATTATGAATTTTCACCTTCAACATCGGCAAGCGGGCAGGGACAGATCCATCACGTCCGCACCTACAAGGGTGAGCGGCTCGCACGGAGGTGATGAATCTGTCCCTGCATAACCCAATGATTTGTCGGATACATCAATGCGACTGGAACATGTATGGTGAGCAAGCAGGGCGTTATCGAATAACGCCCCTACGTTTCGTTGATTATGCATTACAACTGCTAGCAATACGACTCAGTAAGTGTTCCGTTCACTTGCTGGCTACCCGTACCTGCGCTCCAGAGTTTTCCGGTGTCGTCAACGCGAGTTACTGCATAGAGATTGTCTGCTGCATCGGGGCTAGGAGCCGAAACCGTCTGCCAGCTTGTGCCATCCCAATGTTCGATCAATGCTACAATTGGAACTTCTCCCTGACTGTAATACCCTACAGCCCAG
>DAIQNC010000083.1:0-9878 GCA_036788655.1 Ktedonobacteraceae bacterium | reverse complement strand
AAGGCTTCTCTTACAACGAAATTGCGGAGATGCTCGATGAATCGCTCTCCGCCGTTCGGAGCAGACTGGCACGCGCTCGCCAAGCGTTCCGGCGTATCTATGCAGGTCTCGATCAGGAAGGACGAGGATGAAGAACCAGGACGACTCTCAGCATCATCTGAACTCACATTCCCAACTCCCAGACTGCCCTTTGAGTACGCAATGCTTGCTCTATGCGGACATGCTGAATAGTCCAGGTGGGGGTAGTCAGGGTAATCAGGATAGCTGGTCTACTATCAGGGATGATAGAGATGTACGCGAAGAACGATTGATTGAGCAACTACGCGCTCATGTTCCCACCTGTCCTACCTGCCGTGCAATTCTTGCTGAGGTGCGTTCGCAACGTGAAGCGATTCGTTCGACATTACAGGTTGGTGAGCGAGAGGTTCCCTCAACTGCCCCTCGCATTATTGCCGCTATTCGTCAAGAATCAGCGGCTGCTCCACGTACACCGTATCCCTCTCTACGCCAGGAGCATTCTCAACGTGTATCATCTATACAGTCACGCATTGTCGAGACGCCAATGCCAGAACGCCGACGCGGACGATGGATGGAGTTTCTCTCAATAGCGGTGGCGGCTGCTCTTGTGCTACTTACAATTGGTGTGCTGGGGCGTTTTGTCATGCTCAATGGTAGCATGGGTGCGGCAAATTCTGCTGCTGGTTCCACGAGTAATGGTAGCGGTACTTCACAGACTCAATCTGCGAGTTGGTCATCAGTTATTGTCACCTACACGCTGAATGGTACTTCGTTTATCACCAACTATAATCCGTTGAGTGGGCAACATGCAGAACTTGCCGCATTTACTCATGCTCAAGTAGCCGTAGATGGCGTCGCGCATAGCGGAATCCAGGTGCTGTATCATGTCTATGATGGTAGCCAGACTCGCTATTACGTCTATCCAGACACACAGAAGCCAGTGTACACGATCACAGGACAGGGAAACTTCGCCATCTGGAGCAGTGGTGATAATGACCATTACCTCTTTATCAATACAGGACAAGGCATCGCTCAAATTGATATGGTTGCCCACTCATCGCACCTACTCTCTCTTCCAAAACCAGCAACCTCTCCTATGGCTCTGTTCTATCGAGATAACTACCTCTATTTTGTGCAAGCTCCAAATCCCCTTGCATCATATAGTTCAGGTATACTTTATCGTCTCAATCTACAAGATAATCAATCAAATCCGACACAGGTCACTCCATGCTCTCATCCGACGAACCCCTGGCTGAGTCCAAGTGGCTCTACGATTTACTATAATTGTGGTTCGCAAGGGCAGAACGCACTCTATGCGGTCAATGTCGATGGTACAAATGCTCACTTGCTACGAACAGATGCAGGACCGCTGATTGGTTATGCCTCGGACTATTCGCTCATCGTTTTACGGGTAAATGAGCCGCATCTTCAAGTGGTACAGCTTGGTGCAAGCACACAGCAGGATCGAGTCATACTTCCTGACATTGCTCCTGGTGCAACATCTGTACAGGCGAGTGATATTGCTGTTGCTCCCTATGGTTATGCGCTTGTGACGAAGGCGACGTATGCCAACAACGTAGAAAAACTCTTGTATAGTGACCTCATGACGCAAGATACTCAGGACGTACCACTGCCTGTAGGAGTGCATAATGTACATGCTATTGGATGGGATAAACTGATACCCACTCCTTCAGCAGGGTAGTTGAAACGCGAACGGTCAAACGTAGTGCGGCAGAACTGTATTCACGACGAGATGAACATATGGACATGCATACCGAAGGCTTCAAAAAACATGCAACAATCGTAGAAAAGGTTGTCTATCCTTTGGCTGTCATGCTGATGGTGATGCTTCTTGTTGGAACATATATCGTCTACCGTAACATTTCTACTCACACCACTTCTGCGAAGAATATTCCCGCGCAAACGCAAGTGATGTCTTTTGCGGCGACACAAGGCAAGCCCCCGTTCGGTGGCTGGAACTCTGTAGTGGTAGGAGTGGGTAATCCAGGTGCATTGCCCTCATTGAATGTATACAACTACGATACTAGGAGTGGTAAGCGCAATGTCTTCGTACCTCAGCCGCCGTATCTACCTGTCACAACTCGGCTTGATGGTATCTCCTCTGACGGTCACAACCTGCTCTATCAATTTTCGCAGAGTGGTCATACCCTGTACTATACGCTTAATCCCATCGGTGGTACGGGTTTCTTCTACGAATTAAACGATACAAGTGCTGGAAATGCTATCTGGCTTTCCGGTAATAGCCTTGAGGCATTTGTTCTCTCTATGAATAACGCTGTCGAAGAGGTCAATATACTCAAGGGACGGGCGCAATCTGTTCTCTCGCTCCCGATATACAATGCGAATGGCTCACAGACAGAGATTGGACAACTCGTTTTCTACGACGCTGGCTATCTGTACTTTGTTGGCTCATCAGGTTTCTGTGAGGAAATGCTGTGCCGGGTACAACTCGGTACGAGCAAGCCAGTAGTGCAACAGATTTCGTTTCAGTCGTTTGGAGCTAGCTATTGGCTGAGTCCTGATACGCAGACCATCTACTTCGCCAACAAGCAGGGGCCAGCAGGTGAGGGAGCTGTCTACGCTGTGAATAGCGATGGAAGCAATTTGCGCGTACTCCGCACCTTCGCCGAATATCCCGATGCGACGCCGATTGGGTACGCTGCCGACAACTCGCTGGTCATCATGACAATGCACAGTAGTCAATTCGAGGCCGTCAAACTGGGAGCGACCCTCGCTCAGGACACTGTTGTATTCGGTGATGCCGCGCCTGGGGCTACATCGCTCTGTCTCCCTGGTGTCTCCAACGATACCATCTGTGATGCAAATATCGCCTTTGCTCCTTATGGTCATGCACTGCTTGTTACAGGAACCTATGCGAATGGCACGCAGAAAGTATGGTCTGACGATGTGGTGTCTGGTCAACGGAGTATTTTACTTGACCTGCCATTGAAGGATCAGGTGGATTTGCCAGGATGGGATCTTGTACAGGTTGCGTAATTCGACCTTGATACATTAATTCGTAGGGGCGTTATTCGATAACGCCCTGCACGCTCACTTGTTGCGTTTGCCAGAGCGTGTTTGCCAGGGCGTTATCGAATAACGCTCCTACGAGTTTATTATGACCGTGTTAGCGAACGTGGTATTCCTCTATTTCGCGTCTATGCCATATTCGCACGGTTGTCAGTCCTGCTTCGCGCATAATCTCAAGCGTCTGGAGATGTGCCTGTGCAACCTGTCCAGGATTATGAGCGTCGGAGCCAATGCTTATAGGGGTGTTATGTAGTTTACATGCTCTGGCGAGTCTACGTACCGCGTTGGGATAGCTGAGAACATCGTAACCGTTGAGTTCGAGTGCAATGTTCTGGCGTGTCGCCTCTACTGCTAACTGCTCTAACTGCTCATCAAAAGACGCAGGGAGATAGGCATTCTTCGAGTGCATACGTACTGGATGGCTTACAAAACTGAAATAGCCACTTGTGACAGCACCATGAAGGAGTTGAAAGTAGCGTAGCCACAATTGCTCTCCTTGCTCACGAGACGTGACAGAAATACGCTCAAACAGTACACCGTCAATTTCGTGAACTGAGCCAATCAAAAAATCCCAGGGGTAGGATTGTAGCGAATGCTGGATATCGGCGTTTTTGTCGGGAATGAAATCAACTTCCAGACCGAGGCGTACATCGAGTCCTGTCTGTTTCGCAGCCTCGCGTACCCTTTCAATATACATGGCATAAGGAAGCAATGGCCCCTCTTCTGGCATGTGAGTCAGGAGGGGGCGAGCCTCGCTCATCTGAAAGACGTGTTCAGAGAGGCCGAGGATACGCAAACCGCGTTCTTGCGCTGATTGAGCCATTTGAAGTGGAGAGCTGCGAACAACGTGACTGTGAAAATCGGTGACGATTGAACTCTGCACTGATTGAGTCATGAACAGTTATCCCTCGACTTCTGGGCGTACAACGGCGATGGTGAAGCCGTCTGTATTGCCATCGTCAATAGCGAGGGCGAGTGAAAGTAAGCGCGGATTGTCGAGGACGTGCTGGTTATAGGTTGCGGCGGCAGCATCTTCGCCTTGAGGAGCCTGTTCAGGGGGAAGCAACCTTCTTCCCATGCGAATGGTGTTATCTGCGACAATGACACTTCCCGGGCGTGTGAGACGGAGTGACCAGTCGAGATAGGCAGGATAATTGATTTTGTCAGCGTCTATGAAGACAAGATCGAAAGGAGCTTCGTTCTGCAATGTTGGGAGCAGGTCGAGAGCTTTGCCCACACGCACCTCAGTTTTATCGGTGAGACCAGCGCGAGCAAACGAGCTACGAATCACTTCGGCATGGCGAGGGCTAATTTCTAATGAGATGAGATGCCCATTCGCTGGAAGAGCGCGAGCAAGCCAGATACCGCTATAGCCGGCAAGTGAACCTATCTCCAATATCTTGTGAGCATTACAGAGCGTGGCGAGCATCTGGAGCAGTTTTCCTTGAATAGGTGAAATCTGGATAGGTGGCAGTCCTGCTTGTTCAGCCGAGTTCAGTGCGTAGCGCAGTGCCTCATCTTCCGGGGCGAAACGTTGTGTGATAGTCTCCTGTATGGCTGATTGTTGTTGAAGACGTGTGTGAGCCTCGTTCGTGTGGTTGGTCATATCGTTTGTGCCTTTCGAGAAATATTTCTATCTGTACTTCTCTATTGTAGCACGTGGCAAATCGACAGCAGACCTAATAGACACCTTCTCGTTCGCGCATTTCGTATCTGGCGATCAGACGCTCTGCCTCAGCAAGGTCTATCATGGCATGTGCATCAGCAAAGAAGCCATGTGCTACATGTACATAGTGTAGCCCACTTTGATAGAGTTCCTGCTGTTCGTCGATATATGTGGGGAGAGAACTACGTTTCAACAGCGTGTAGCCGTAGCCATACAGGGTACGTGCATAATCCAGGCGCAATCCCTGTTTGTGGAACAGCTCTGTGGCTTGCTCGAAGAAATGGTCTGCCTCATCATAACGATGTTGTGCCGCGAAAATACGACCCAGGAGACGTTGTGTACGTCCAATGGCACGAGAGGTTTCCTGAGCCTGAGCTTCGTGCAGCGTTTGAAGAGCCATATGCTGCGCTCGCTGAAACTGACCAAGCAGATAGTAGACGGTTGCAAGGAGTAGCTTACAGTCGATGATGCTCTCTTTTTCGACCTCTTCCTGGGAAATGGCCCGTTGCAGGGTCGATTTTGCGCGTCGGAGAAGACGATGAAACACTTGCTCGATGTGTTGGTAGTGTTTGTGGTCTGCTTCTTGCGCTCGTTGTTGTTCGTGAAGAACGATGGCTTCGACAATGCGTAAGTCGCCAAGACTGACCAGGGCAAAGCGAATGCAGCGTGCATTCTTGATAGCGCGACCAGTGCTGATAGCGCGGTAGATATTTTTTGCCGCCTCATGCAACTTACCCTGGTCTTGCTGTACATTTGCCAGGACGACACAGCACCAGCTAATATGTTCGCGGTCATGCACACGCTCGGCAAGGGAGAGACTTCGTGCATACCACTCCTCTGCTTCAAGTAAGTTACCAGAACGATAGGCCACATCGCCGAGATTGCCTGTGATGAAGGCCAGATTGGGGATGTCTCCTACACGTTCTGCAAGATCGAGGGCGCGATATAAGAAGGTACGCGCAGCATCATGGTCGCCACGCATGATATACGCTGCGCCAATGTTGCCACACACAAGAATAATCTCTGAGACGAGTTCTTGTTGTTCATAAAAGTGGAGCGCAGTCAGCATGTGTGTGAGTGCATCGCTGATATGCCCCTCGCTTGCTTCAATGATGCCCAGGATAGCCTGTGCATGTCCTATGTAAGATGGATCATCGCTGAGGGCGCGTTCAATGCGTGTCTGCGGCGATGAGGCAAGAAATTGTTTACCGACCTGTGTTTCTGAAGACATATGCGTATGATGAAGTATGTTTAGAGCTTCATGCACATACATACGAGCCTCGTGATAATTGCCCTTGTAGCGAAGAATAACGCCTATCTGTAAACAAACGGCGGCCCATGCAGTACCTTTGCTCACTCCTGCCTGTTGCATAATCGCACGTCCACGTTCGCAACAGACATATGCCTGGTCATAATCACCCACCGCTACCCATGTTGCGCTCATTTCGCGCCAGAGCAGAGCCTGAAATTGTGCTTCATAATGAAGTACCACTTCTTCATTTGATGTGCTTTTCATTTGTAGGGATGCCAGTTGTTGCTGAAAGACAACGCTCGTGCGTATTGCCAGGATGCATTCGTACAATCGCCGCTCATCTTCAAAAAATCCCAGAATTCGTTTACACTCGGCAGTGTGTTCAAGCAGCCGACAGAGGCGAAGAAGGTCGTTATTTTTGTTAGCATAAGATGCGGCAAGTTTGGAGAGTGAGGCTTCGATATGTTCAAGTGAAGTAACTACATCATCATTATCTGTAGCACCTGAAGATGGTAGCAAGCTGATGAATGCTTGAATAGCTTTCAGGTAGTAGTAGTGAGCTTCTGCGTAGGCTATGAGTACGCGAGCCTGATGCCCTGCCATTTCAGCATAGTCTACAATTTGTTGAGCATCGCTTCCACCACGTAGCAAGTGATAAACGATGGTCGAAGCAACTTTTTCGCGTGAAAGCGGTGTTGAGGTGGCTTCGATGGCTCCTACGGCGCGTCGATGCATCTGAGCGCGTCTCGCGGCTGAAAGGCGTTCGTAGAGATGGCTTACAATCAAGGGATGCCAGAAGTGATACGTGATTTGCGAGCCTGTACCTTCCTCAATTAACAAGCCTTCCTGCAACGCCTCTTCGAGCAGATTCAAGGCAATATCTTCTGAATGTTCTGAGGCCATATAGAGCAATTGGCGCAACTCAAAAGAACCGCCCAGCACAGCGGCTTTTCCCAGCAACGACTGACATTCAACACTGAGTCTATGTAAACGGCGTTCTAACAGGGCAGTAACAATTTCTGGTAAAGGTGAAAGAGGAGAAGGCGTGTCATACCCTACCGTATGTAACGTTGTTGAGGGTTGAGACATGAATGATGAAGCATTTTCCCTCAATTCAACTGATGTGCCTGATGCTTCTATATTTTGCGAGGCGGCATATCGTGCCAGTTCCTCAGCGAACAATGGGTTGCCCGCAGCTTGCGTTTGAATTTGTGCTACAAGGTCTTGTGGAAGATGGGCAACGAGTGTCGCTATCTGGGCGTTAGTGAGCGGCTGCACCGCCAGTGTCACCACAGCTTGCTCACGTCGGAGCGCGGAGACGAGCGAACGCAGCTTATGTGAAGGCGCGAGTTCGTCATCTCGACACGTACCAACGAGAAGAATGTGCTGATTTTGGAGATGATGAGCAAGGTATGTGAGTAGCTCAATACTACTTTCGTCTGCCCAGTGAAGGTCATCCACAACGATGAGCAGTGGTTGCTGTGTACTCAACATACTGAGAAGGCCGAGTGTTGCTTCCCATAGATGCAGTCTTTCTTGCTCATATGACTGGATAGAATGTTCTGGCGTAGGAGTGCTTCCTAACTCTGGCAAGAGAGGTCGAAGCCATTCCAGTTGAAATGCTGGTAGACCCGGCGTCACGAACATCTCACCTGGGGAACGTTTGGTATCAGCAATTCCAGCAATATCGGTGAGTAGCGAACGAAGAATGCTGCGCCAGGGATGATAAGGAATATTTCCATCTTGCTCATGAACACGACTCCAGATAACAGTCCAGGCACGTTCATGAGCATCACTACTTAATTCCTCAGCCAGACGGGTTTTGCCAAGCCCAGGCTCACCCATTAACAGAAGTAGATGTGGACGCTTAGGTCCGGTTAAGGGAATACTATCAATAATGGTTTGTTGCTCTTGTTGCTCTGATTGCTCTGATTGCGGAATATTGATTATACCATTAGATTTTTGTGTTCCCTGTTGCTCCAATGCTCTAAGCACTGTTTGCATCAAGTGACGTTCCTTATCACGCCCTACCAGTGGACTCTGGTTGTGACGCCCCGATTGAAAGGCGAGACGTGCAGAAACTTGAGATGTATGAATAGCAGGTGGAGAGGCGTGAGAAATTTTCGCCCGTAACGATGGTTGCTCCTGCGCCTTCGGGCGGCTCTGTACCCATCTTGATAAGTAAACCTCTGATGATTCCCCGGCTTGAAGAGCTTCGTAGAGTTGGCGTGTCTCAGTAAGTGGAACACCTTCGTATTCGCGCTGTAGCGTTATGGCGTGCTGTCGATAGATGTGCAGTGCCTCACCACGTCTATCAGTGTGTGTGAGCAACACCATCAATCTCTGGAGTGCTGTCTCGTTCGTTGGGTCTGCGACACGTAGGCGATCTAATGTTTCAATTGCGCTTGCAAAGGCTCCACGTTGTGTACGCATATGAGCAAGGTCGAGTAACGTACCAACCCAGCGGCGTTGTAAAGCATCGCGTCGTGGAGCTGCCCATTCTGCGTATAACTCTTCCAACAGGTAGCCACCACTATAGAGAGAAACAGCCTCTTCAAACAAATATTCAGCCTGTACAGGTTGCGTAGCACACAGCACCTCGGCCTCTTTGAGCAGTTGCTCAAAGGCATCGACATCGACCCAGATATAGGCGTTATCGGCGAGTTCGAGTACATCATGTTCGAGACGCAACAAACGGGAAGCGGCTGGTCGCTCCAGATGCGGCTCTAATATCTGGCGCAACTCGTGGACGGCTCCATTGAGACGATTCGTGGAGATGTCTACTTCAAGATCAGGCCAGAGGAGTTCCATGGCCTGTTCGCGACCGAGGCGACGACCGGGGCTATTCAGCAAGCATCCGAGGAGCGAGCGAGCGCGTCGTCGCTGCCATGTGCGGTGGTCGATGATACTCCAACCCTGTTCACTCTTCCGTTCAACGTGAAATTGACCTAACAGGTAGACACGCAATTCGGGCGAAGAGGAGTGAGAGGTAGGTGAAGAAGGTGTTTCAGCGAACAACGTATTGTATGCAGGTTCCGCTTTCGAGTTCGATGCGGCAGCTATCTCTTGAACCTGCTGGTTGACTTCAATTTCCGCGTTCGTGGGAAGATGAACGCCGATGTATTTGCTAACGGTACGCCCTTTTTCGCTCCAGTAGGCGTACCAGTATGGTCCGTGTCCCTCGCCCTCTCGACATTTACGGCAACGCTCTTTTCCACAGCGTGTAAATTGTTGCCGATAGGTAATCTTGTTGCTCATCTCATGCCTATCTTTGTCATTGGAAATAGCTGCGAGAACACACTACCTCTCTGTCTTCTCTAATGAATCTCTTAGATAAGACAATTATAGCGTAGAGAACAAGACATAACAATACACATAGCCTTTTTGACCCAATGATACAGTAGGGGAGTTATTCTATAACGCCCAGGACACGCTCACGCGCAGGATGGTCATATCACATGATATCAGGGCGTTATAGAATAACGCCCCTACAGATAAGCATCGTATGCTTAATGTTGCTGTACATGGCGAAGCGCATAGGCGGCGCGTTCACGAACAGAAGGCTCAGTATCATTTTCCAGGCGAAGGAGAGCCTCGTGAGCTTGTTCCATATGTATTCGAGCGAGTACATCGCAAACAATTTGACGATAGCGAGCATCACTATGCTGTGACCAGGGCAAGGCGAATGGAAGGAGGTAGTCGGTGAACTCGTGTTCGGAGAGCCTGGGAAGCTCGGCAAAAATACAGAGCAGCATCTCTTGTTCGTCTGGCGAAAGCCTGTCTAGTAGAGGGGCAAGTGGGTAGAAGATGGTATTTGATGGAAACTGGTCCCCTGTAAATGCTGGACAAGGATAACGGAAAGGCCAGAAGCACTCGAAAAGCAGTTTAAGA
>DAIQNC010000082.1:0-9886 GCA_036788655.1 Ktedonobacteraceae bacterium | reverse complement strand
TATCACGGCTGTCTGCGTTAAACTGCACAGCCGTGATAAATCACGACACAACATGGGGGGTGCGTGACGCCAATGCGCCTTTCATAAGACGGGGAGAAAAATAAAAGTACCCAAAAGTGCTATTTTGCTCGTTTACCACTAGCATAAATTGCACGACTCGTATATTATGGTGAAGGTGCTACGAATGAGATGTAGCACACCTATTTAGAAAACATTTTTTTTAGGAAGAGGTACAGTATCTTGAAGAATCCGGCAGTTTTTTATGGTGTAATTGCTCTTGGCGTTATTATTATGGTTGCGGGCGTGGTTATGCGTTTCGGAATGCATCCTGGTTTTCATGGTAAGGCATATGCGGTAATCGCTCTTGGCGTTGTTGCTCTCATCGCTGGTATCGTTGGCATGGTTGTTCTCAAGCCAAAGGCAACTGCATAATCAGACTCAGTGTCGAGCCTGGAGTATTGTCGCACTTGCTTTTCGTTGCGACAATATTTCAGGCTCCCATCGTCTACATGTGTAGTTGTGTACTATGTTACGATGAGACAGGTTCCGTCGTTTCTACGTATGGCAATTTTACATTTTTGTATCGAAAGGGAAACAATTTATGAATAAGTCAACATTGTTTTATGCGGCAGTTGCTGTTGCCGTCATCGCAATTCTTCTCGCTGTCTACTATATGGTTCCGGGCGTGTATCATGTGCTTGCAACGCACGACATCAACAATTCACAGCCCAAACATGCCATTGCTTTTGGCGCGATAGCCATTGTCGCCATTTTAGCGGCTCTTATCAATCGTCCAAAGGCGGCGGTTCGCTAAGTTTCATTTAGAATAAGAAGCTAGTCAGTATAGTAGGATAGGGACTGACCAGCTTCTTTTTGCTTTACAGATGCACAAGATACTGTAGGGACAGATTCATCACGTTCGTCTGTCTCTATGCTCTGATTGCAATGCGGACGCAGAGACAGACGAACGTGATGAATCTGTCCCTACATGGAAAATTGTGGACTATCAGGCAAGTATTTCACCCGCGATGTGTGGATAGCCACGTAGAAATTCTTCAGAACTCATAGCACGTTTCCCTTCAAGCTGAAGCTGTGTAACTATGAGTAAGCCTGAGCCAGTAACGATAGCGATAACGGAATGTCCTGCTTCGTCGCGTGTACTGACTAGCCCCGGTTGTAGCGATGACTCGCTTGCTTCACTACCTGCATCGGGTTCGACGGCGAGTGGATAGGCTGTGAGAATTTTAAGCAGCTTGCCGCGCCAGTGCGTATAACTGTCGGGCCAGGGAGTGTAGGCGCGTACCTGACGAGCGAGAATGGCGGCAGGACGTTCCCATTGAATGTGTCCATCTTCTCTCGTGAGCATGCGTGTATGTGTTGCGGAAAGCTCGTCCTGTGGTTGCGGTGTAATCGTTCCTGCTATCCAGAGTGGAAGAGCTTCGAGGAGTGCCTGTGCGCCGAGTTCGGCTAGCTTCGGAGTCAAACTTCCGGTTGTCTCGTCGTCTATAATAGGGAGAGTACGTTTCAGCAAGGTGGGGCCAGTATCAACACCAGCATCAAGCAGCATGATGGTGATACCTGTCTCCTGGTCGCCCTGCAAGATAGCCTCAGAAATCGGATTGGCCCCTCGATATTGAGGAAGTAGCGAGGCGTGGATGTTGAGTGTGCCATAGCGTGGCTGGTCGAGAACGGTCTGCGGTAAGATTTGTCCGAATGCCGCGACGATGTAGAGGTCAGCATGATAGGCGGCAAGCGCAGCACTGTTCTCGGCCTTTTTGAAGGAGCCGGGTTGCCATACAGGGAGTTGATGCGCGAGTGCTACCTGTTTCACAGGAGAGTATACAATCTCGCGTCCTCGCCCTGACGGTTTATCGGGTCGCGTAATGACTGTCACAATCTCATACCCTTCTGGCAACACGCTTCCGGGAGCGGCTCCTTTAATGAGAGCTTCAAGCGCGGGAACTGCGAACTGTGGCGTTCCCATATAGATAATGCGTAGCATATGTTTCCCTCTTTTCCATTTACCTTTTGATATAGTAGCATAACCTGGCTACGTATCAATCGTAGAAATGGTATGCGTGGTATAGTGGCTACAAGCATACAAGCAGGCAGGCATCGGTACAGTGAGAAGGAAAGGATTTTATGCGTGACCATCTCTTCGAGGTAGACACGACACCACCATTTCTCGATACCACGCGCATTATGCAGCGTGCGGACGAGGTGGGTGCTATTCAGCGCATGTTGACTGATCCACAGACGATGACAGTTGTGCTTGTTGGCAATGCAGGTACAGGTAAATCGACGCTGGCGGCATTGCTCTATCATCGGTTACTGATGGCGAAAAACGCCGGGTTGCCAGCACCGCATCATCTTGTCTGGCTACGTATGAGTGCATATACGACGTTCCCCGATATGCTTGCTGGACTCCTCAAATCACTACACGCGCCAGAGCCTGATTTCGCTCTGTTGAAGCCACAACAACAAATATCCTCACTTTTACGAGCGTTCCGTCGAAACCGCGAGAACGCGCTGGTCGTCCTTGACCAGTTCGAGGAACTTGTGCATTCTGAGCGCAAAGAGCTACAAGACATTGACACGCATGATTCCGAACTTTCTACGCTCTTCTTTGAAATGCTACAAACGAATCTGGGCAATAGTCGCGTCCTCTTGACGAGCCGCGAGATGCTCTTCGATGAGCAAAATAGTGAAGGGGGGAGTGTGCGCTCGTATCTGGTTTCGCGTATCAGTACACCAGAAGGAACGGCATTACTGCAAAGATACGGTCTCAATGCCTCATCTGAAGAGTTGTCGATGATCTGGCAACGTTGTTCAGGGCTTGTCTTTGCGCTTGTCCTTTTCTGTGCGCTTGTGCATGTCAGCGATGTAACGCCTACAACACTTTTGCACTCGAACGAATATCAGGCATTATGGCAGGGTGACGTATTGACAAACCTGATTGCGCTCCTCTTTCGGCGTGTCACTCTTATGCAGCGACATATGTTGCGAGGGTTAAGTCTCTTCGATGAGCCAGTACCGCAATCTGCGGTGATGGCAACAATGAGTAACGGAAACCAGTCTCTCGACAAGGTGTATGGTGAACAATTTATCAATCGCTTTAATCGAGAGTTGCAGACGCTGGCACAGCTTTCTGTATTGCAAGTTGTATCGTTGCCGGATAAAGAGATGCGTTTCGCACTACATCCCGTGTTACGCCAGTATATTCTGGAACACTATATAGACGTGGAAACAGAGAACGTGGATGGACAGGGAGTTGCATCACTGGGTGTAAGTGGGCCGCTTAACCCGATGCAAACGAATCCAGAAGCGCAGCATATCGCACTCGCTGCTGGTCACAGGCAGGTGGCAAACTACTATTGTGCGTTGATGAAAGAACAGTATCCTCCGCGCGAACAGCGTACTGGTTTACAGGATGTGACGCCGCTTATTGCTGCTATTCGTCATCTCTGCCTCGGCTATCAATGGCAAGCTGCCAGTGACTTGCTATTTGCCGAAGGACTTCATCAGAGTCTGCCGCGTTGGGGAGCATGGAGAACGCTGGCAGGACTGTATGTCGCTCTCATCTCACCATCTGGAATGATACAACGGCGTGATGAGGGACTCGTTACCAGTCTACTAGCTACTCTTTACGGTCAATTAGGAGACTATTCACAGAGCCAGAACTACTTTGACCGCGCATTGGCGATACAACACGAGGTGAAAGATGTGCGTGGCGAGGCGGTGACGCTAGCAAATCGAGGCGAACTTTGTCGAATGCATGGCGAGACGGCACAGGCACAACAGTATTTCGAGCAAGCAATAGCATTGGGAAAATCGCAAAATGTGTCAAATCGCCAGGATATCCACCTGAGAAGTATTGTCTTGCACAACATGGGTCTGCTCTATCATATCGAGAAAGAGTATGCTACTGCCTTCAACTGCTATATTCACGCGCTCCGTTTGACATACCAGCTTCAAGAGCAATACGACAAGGGAACCATTCTCACTAACCTCGGCTTACTGCTGTATGAACAAGGGCGACACCGCGAGAGCTTTGCGGTACTACTGGCGGCGTTGCATCTCCGTCAGTCGTTGCAAGACAGTGGTACAACGTTGCTGGCACGATTTCTCTTTGGTGTTGAGCAGAAGATGGGGGCAGAGGCATATAAGCATCTTTGTGAGCAGGCTATAGCGACTCAGGAAGAGGTCTTTGCACAACTTATGGCAACACAGACACCTGCATGATACAATACGGTTGCATCATATTTGCATTGACCATGTAGTGTCATGATGTATCACGACTGTGTTTCGCTTGGCACAGCCGTGATACATCATGACACTACATGGCTACGATAGACAGGATACCGAAAGCGAGCCTTTTTTCATGTCCACGAAGACCACAACTCCGAGCGATACATCCCCTGAGCAAACGCCAGCAATCCGTACATCACGGCGGGATATGCAAGGATGGATGCTCATTTTTATCGTATTTATAGCAGGTGCGGCCTCGCTTTCTGTAGAGTTTGCGGCTTCGCGTCTTCTTGCGCCTTATTTTGGAACGTCGCTTTTCGTGTGGGCAAACCTCATCGGCCTCATCCTGCTCTATCTGACCATTGGCTACTTTCTTGGTGGGCAACTGGCGGATCGTTACCCTCGCCCTGCTGTTCTATATGGACTCACTGTTGTTGCTTCACTGCTTATTGCACTCATACCGCTCGTTGCCTATCCTATTCTTACATGGGCGCAATTACTTTTTGCTACGAATCCGCTTGGTGTTTTCTACGGCTCACTGGTCTCAGTTCTCATCCTGTTCGCGCTACCAATGATTCTGCTTGGAGCAGTTTCGCCGTTTGCGATTCGTCTTAGCGTCAAGCAGGTAGTGAGTTCGGGCCGCACCTCTGGACAACTCTATGCTATTTCAACACTTGGAAGTATTTTCGGCACATTCTTTCCCGTTTTCGTTCTCATTCCCGATGTTGGCACAAACATGACCTTTATTACAACGGCTCTTGCTCTGTTCGTTGTTTCTATAGTGGCCCTTGTCTTGACCTGGGTGAAGCGTGATACTGCCTGATTATTCGTAGAACGGTGATTTATCACTTGCGTCCTCATCGTGTTATATACGCAAGTGATAAATCACCGCACTACATGAGAGTGATAAATCACCGTTCTACGAATAATCAGGCAGTGTATTGTTCCAATAAATGGCGCAATAATGCACCTTTTTGTGCAATTTGGTCGCTCTCGAACTGTGAAATCTCCAGAATGGTTACAAGTTGTCTGTACAGTTCTGGTAACTCCAAAATCTCCTCGACCTGCTCTCGAATCCATTTGTCGTAGGCAATAGGATAGGTGCGACGTGCGATGAAAAGGGCTTGAAGAAACTCATGGAAGGCATCGTAGAGACGGTTGAATGCCTGAAAGTAGAGTTCGCGTCCGACGAAGTGGGGAATATGCTCAAGATTATTCGTGCAGTACCTACGAATGCTTTCAAGGCGTTGGCGTCGTAGCGTTTCATCGTAATAGGGTAGCCACCGATTGCGTAGTTGTTCGTAGTAGTCGCTGCCCTGCCAGAGTGGGTAGCTATAGGCAACAATATTGCCAACCCCTAGCTCGAACTCATCGGGACCAGAAGTCCAACCACGCGACTTTGGCGTGAAGTTGCCATCGTCGATATCGAAGTCGATGCGTGAAAATAATCCTCTCTGGCGTAGCTGCTCGAATACCGTCTCCGTCTCATTCAAATTGTTCCACTGCTGCTCTAATGCTATACGTGATTGCTTCGATACATCAGGTTGGACAAGTAGATGCAAGTCGAGGTCGCCGACGCTCTTACCACGCGCACCTGAGCCAATGAGGATGATAGCTTCGACCTCTGGCTGTTGGGAGAAGTGAGAAATAGTGGTCTGGATGGCTTGTTCGTGGATGGGTGTGGGGTAGTTGGGATGTATGATGGGTAACGGCATGGTTACTCCTTGAAGTATGGAACATGAATGATGTATACCAGGAAATCATAGCATTTGAGACAACAAGATGCAAAATGTAGTTGTTTTCTCAAGAAAGATTGATGAGTAATTATGCATTGCAATTTGGGTGACGCTCTGGTAGCATATGGTACGATGTATTATCTTTGTAGAAGAGGTTTTGTATTTAGTGCCACTCAAGATAAGAAAGCTCAAAGCTGCTTTATCTAAAGCAGGGTTTTATTCGAGGTCTGCTAAAGGAAGTCATACCGTTTGGAGACATCCTTCATCACCCGCGATTCGTGTCGCCTTATCCGGTAGAGATGGAGATGATGCTCAACAATATCAGATTGAAGACGTTCGAGATGCGCTGAGAAAGGTAGGTAAAGACCTGTGAATCCAGAACATTACTCACTGGTCATCCAGTGGGATCCCAGAGACGATATTTATGTCGTCACTGTTCCAGAGCTTCCGGGATGTAGGACACATGGTAAAACATATGAGAAGGCGATTAAAAACGCACTTGAAGTGATCGAATTGTGGATTGAGGATGCACAGAAAGCTGGAGAACCAATACCACCACCTATGGTTGCCGCTTAGTTCTTTTGAAGGCGGTCAAGAATGCTCTTGACCGTCTTTTTATTATTATCAGAAATGAATGTCTACCTTGTGATATACTGACTTTGTTTTCACTTACACGTTTCCGTTCAGAAAGGAACATGGCTATAGATGAGCGATAACCAGCAAAACGCACAGAGTCAGTCGCAGGATGGACAGAAGAGTTTGCCGCCGAACTATTTTTATCATAAGTTGCCCAATGGTATTGAGATGATCGGGCAGTATATGCCGAGTCTCAGTTCTATTACCTTCGGCTTTCAGCTTGACGCAGGGGTGGTGAATGAGCCAGAGGGGAAGCAGGGTCTCGCTCACCTCTTCGAGTATATGCTGATGCAGGGGACGAAACAGAAGGATGCACGTACCCTTAATGAGGCATTCGAGTCGCTCGGCGCACGTAAGGGTGTGAGTACGGGCATGGAGACGACACAGGCGTGGGCGCAAATCGTCAATACGAAATTTGACCCGACGCTTGAACTCATCCACGAAATATTGCTAACACCTACATTTCCACGCGAAGAGTTGGAGCAGACACGCAATATCATTCTTCAGGAGATTCGACGCCGCGATGATGAGCCGATGAGCCGTATCTTCGAGTTAGTACGTGCCAATTTCTATAAGGGAACGCCACTGGCACGTCCGGCTCTGGGGACGAATGAAAGCGTTCGTTCGTTGCAACGCCGAGACCTGCACGAGTTCTGGCGCGAGCGATACCATCCCAATAATGTGTTGTTCGCTATTGCAGGCAAATTCGACTGGAATCATGTGGTGGAACGTGTGCAGACGCTCTTCTCTGACTGGACAGGCAATGTCACACTCTCGCAGGTGCAGCAACCCCATCCTGAGACGAACGTGACGCTGGAGCATCAAGAGGGCAAGCAGGAGCATCTTGGTATGATGTTCCCTTTCCCGAACTATACCGACCCCGATTATTATGCAGGCTTAGTCATCAGCGAGGTGCTTGGCGGAAGCATGGCCTCGCGTCTTTTTGTCGAGGTACGCGAGAAACGCGGACTTGTCTATGGCGTCTCCGCTAACATTGCAGGAAACAAAGCGATAGGTGGAATGCGTATCTATGCAGGGACGACGCCGGAGCAAGGACGTGAATGTCTTGCCGTCATCGTCAACGAGCTTCGCAAACTGGAGCAGGAAGGCATCACCGCCGACGAACTGGAACGCGCAAAGGTACAGTTGAAGAGCGAAACGATTATGCGCAGCGAAGGGTCAGGGGCGCGTATGGGAGCTATCTCACGCTCATGGTGGTATGACCACAAAATCAAGACGGTGCAAGAGGTCAAAGATGCCATTGATGCCGTGTCTCAGGAGCAGATACTACAGGTACTTCACCGTTTCTCACCCTTGAATCAGCTTACTGTCGCCGCTATTGGGCCATTAGAGCGTGATGAACTGATAGGCGATACGCTGTAAATCTGGAAGGATGTAGGGATCGATTCATCACGCCCGTGCGAACGATGTCGAAAGGCGCAATGGACGTGATGAATCGATCCCTACGTCATGCTTTATCTCCCTGCTGCGAAAATGTCTTCCCAGCTTCCTTCTTCCCATGCAGCGTTAAGCGCATAACACCCTGCTCCTGGCAGGTAGAGTGACATATCCCATGTCCCGATGTACTGTTTTCCCTTTGGGCCAATGGCGTGTTGTGGCTTCAACGGATTTAATACAATTCTCCATGTGTGCGTACCACTTGTGGGATCGTTGAGCAGAGGTGACGAGACATGGTTCACGTCAATGATAGTGAGCAAGATGAGACTGGTGTAGCGCATTTTCGCATTCACCTGAAAATTCACAACCCATCCCTGCCAATCTTGTGAATGTAAGACGTAGCTCGGTTGCAGGTGAAGAATAGTATTTGCTCCACCAAAGCCAGAGAGCCAGATGGGGAAGTTGCCAAATTGCCGCTTCTGCCCAGGAATAATGGTTGTGGGACATTCGTAAGGGACAGTAGCGGGGATATACATATATTCTTGTTGTCCACCCACCGTCACGAGCGAAACCGTCGTTTTGCTCTCCTCGACGACGATATTGGTTGGATTGTCGAGTAGATGACCGGGATACGGTGATAGAGGGTTCTGGGCTATTGGTGTTGCGGTAGAAGCAGGAAATAGACTCGTGAGGCTATCATGCAATGGAGTGATCGTGTTGGCAAGAATAACGAGCATGACCAGAAGTAGCATGGAGAACAGCAGTGCGCGTGGACGACGGCCTTGCATCACGCTTTGTCGTATTTGATTGAAATATGGAGTGTGTTCAGATGCAGGTAGTTCTTCCAGTGGAACATCGGTCATACGAAGATCAAATTCACAATCATCATCTTCATCCTCATCATATGGTGCTTGCGAGGTGAAGGTGACTTTGAAATGACGCATTCGACGAGTCACGTATGTACGAATGCGAGAAAGGGTAGTGGAAAGCGCATCTGTTTCCTCTGGTGGGATATCTTCTAACTCCACATTGAACCCATTATCCAGAGTATTGTTGTTCTCTTCCGTATACCAATCGTCGTCATGCATAGTAGGCATAGTGACTCCTGCTGATATGGTTCTGTCTATTCTGATGATAGTATGACGCCAATCACATCCATCCTATCCCTCTGTCTATCTATGATACGTGTCAGGATGCAATTCGTCCAGTGCAATGTACCTGGTAGGTACTGCTTGTGTGAATGTCTTAACCCCGGTACGGTACTTTCCTACCAGTTTTCAACCACATATGCGAATATATTGACAATCCTGTGGTAATATCTCAACCAGTAAAGGCGTATATGTCGCAAGGTATTTCATTGGTATTCCGTATGCGCCATTGTAAGCCGGGACAAAGCGTTCCGGCTGGGAAGCAGCATTGTCGGAGCTTTGATTAGCTCTGAAGGGGTGTAATGCAAATCGCGTGCCTGGACTGCCTGAATGGTGTCTCTCTATCTCCGGCACACGAGGATATCGACAAGTAAAAATTTTAACGGTTCTGCTTATCAGAGCCTGGCTTTGTGTACCCTTTTTTCAACCCCCCTCTTCACAGGTAAGAGAAAAGAAGGGTATTTTAAGGCAAAACATGAAAGAGAAGGACATTGTAGCGATGCAAACTCTACCAAGACCTCAAACTCCATCTCATATGAGTGGCCCCTTACCACGTCCCCGACGCCGCAAGCGATTCTCGCCGCTCATGCTTATCGGTATAGTCGTGACGCTCCTCGCAGTCGTAGGTGCTGGAGTCTTTCTTGTAACTCGCCCTCATGGTGGCTCACATGCTGCTGGTGTAAATATGGATTGTTCTTTGATTGTGTCAGCAAATCCACT